>NZ_JBMOWC010000007.1:0-265756 GCF_049310765.1 Bacillus sp. PSXD-155
ACAATTTATATATTGGATTTTCATTGAAGATATATATGATTTTTTTAGTCATATATTTTTGTTTAACAATTAAAAACTTTCATATTCAAAAGTTATATTTTCATGAAGTTGTATTTTTACTGTTTTATTTCATTTATTGTTTAAGTGGAATTCTTTCTATGTATTTAAATGCTAGTATTCGTATGATTTTTGGCGTGCTACTCGTTTTAGGATGCTATTTTATAATGAGGAATTTATTGGGCAATACTGAAATAGTGGTACTTGAATCATCTATTGCTTATGTAGGAGTAGTATTTAATGTTGTAAGTCTAATACTCTATATAATCGGTTTACAATACTTTAGTTTATACGGTGGAGAAGAGAGAGAAATTTTTGCTGGGTTATTAGTGGATAGAGGATATCCACGGTTAATTGGATTGCTAGATGATCCTAACATTTTTATTTTCTATAATACAATATTTTTTATGTACTATATGACGAATTTACAAAATATCACTAACATCCTAGGGTTAATTTTATGTGTTACGACGAGTTTATTAACCTTTTCAAGGGGCGGTATATTAGCGCTTGTACTTGTCGTTTTTGTATATATATGTATGTCTAGTTTCGCCAAAAAAATAAAAATAATTATGAGTTTAGTATTGTTTAGTGTAGTTATTTTTAGTTTATCGAATAGTGTAATGGGGGGCCAATTAGATGACATATTAAATAAACGAATTTCTGATTTTTCCCATGATAATGGAAGTGGTAGATTTACATTATGGGAAGCTGCTTTTAAATATTATTTATCTAATCCATATATTGGAATCGGCGCTTTTAACTTTTCGAATTATTATGAGTATCAATTTAATGAAAAATTATATGTACACAATACATTTTTAGAAATTTTGTCTGAATCGGGTACAATTGGTTTTCTTCTATATAGCGCGTTTTTATTCATATTAATGTTCAAGCTAGCGCAGCATACTTTGTTTCGTGAAAAACCATACCTTCTATTGACTATGATTGCATTTTTATTTCAGATGATGTCATTGTCACTCATTATTAACGAAGCGTTCTTTTTATTTTTAGCAGTTGTTGTGAAGTATATTTCAATATATGAAGGAAGGGGAAAGATAGATGGTAAAATGTCTATCAGCACATAATGAGCCGCCTTATGTTTCTGTAATAACACCTTCTTATAATAGTATACGATTTATAGGTGAGACAATTTTATCTGTACAGAATCAATCGTATGAAAACTGGGAAATGATTATCATTGATGACTGTTCAACCGATCAATCTGCCGCAAAAATTAAAGAGATAATAGAAGGAGACTCACGAATTAGATTATTATCATTAAAAGAAAATGTCGGTGCTGCTAAAGCTCGGAATTTAGCAATCCAAGAGGCGAGAGGAAGGTACATTGCCTTTTTAGATAGTGATGATATATGGTTGCCGCATAAATTGAAGACACAATTGTCATTTATGGAAGAAATGAATATTGCTTTTTCATATGCGTCGTATAGTTTAATTGATGAAAATGGTAATGAACTAAATCGTGAAGTGAGTGTACCAAAATCTGTTGACTATCATTATTTAGCAGGAAATACAATTATCGGGTGTTTAACAGTGATGATTGATCGCGAAAAAATTCCGTATGTTGAAATGCCTATTATACAGCCGGAAGATACAGCGTTATGGCTGAACTTATTACATGAAGGGTATGAAGCAAAAGGGATACAGCAAGTATTAGCAAAATATAGAATTGTTACAAATTCTGTTTCTAGAAATAAAATTCGAGCAGCTTTCCGGTATTGGAAATTGTTAAGGGAACAAGAACGACTGAATTCGGTGCAAATTTTTTACTATTTTAGTAAGTATGCTTATCATGCTTATAAAAAAAATAAAATCAATGTAGTTGGGAAGACGCGATTATGAATATACTGTTGATGACAGATAAATTGATAACTGGCGGAGCCGAGAGCTATTTCTGTAAATTGGAAAGTAATTTGCGTTATGAGGATTTTAAGATTTATACAGCTGCAGGTGATGGAGAACTATATGAATCTCTTACTAGAAAAGAAAATTTTATCTTACTTAGTCGATGGAATCATTTGAGAAATATTTATTATTTACGAAACGAAATTTTTAAACGAAAGATAGAACTTATTCATGCAAATAGTTTGCGAATGGTATTATATGCTTTTCTACTTCAAAAGTTTATTAAAAAAAAGATGAAAATTGTTTATACAAAACATAATGTAACGATATTAGAAAAGAAAATGCCAACGCTTTTTCGGTATTTCATGAATAAATATGTGAACAATATTATTACAGTAAGTGAGTTTGAAAAGAATAATTTAATGTCAATTCATGTAGCAGAAGAAAAAATAAATACAATTTATAACGGTGTCGATATTGACAAGTTTTTATTCCAGCAGAAAAAGAAAGAATCTACATATAAAATAGGGATATTAGCTAGATTATCCAAAGAGAAAAACCATCAACTATTTGTCAAAATTGCAAATGTGTTGAAAAAGAGAAGTGATTTTATGTTTTATATTGCTGGTGATGGACCAGAGAAAGAATCGATTATGAAAGAAATAGAAAAATATGGATTGCAGCAAAGAGTGAAGATGCTAGGGAATATTTCAGAGCCGCATGAGTTTATAGGGAATATGGATGCCTTACTTTTATTATCTTTTCGTGAAGTGTTTCCAATGGTAGTAATTGAAGCGATGGCTACAGGGACACCCATTGTTTCAATAGATGTTGGTGGAATACATGAAGCAGTAATAGATGGAGAATCAGGTATTTTGATATCTGAATATTGTGAATCTGAATTTGCAAGTGCACTTGAGGAACTACAAGGGAATGAAGAAAGGGTAAATGATATTAGATTGAAAGCACGAGAAAAAGCAGTGAGGTATTTCTCGTTAACTAAAATGATAGAAGAAACGAAAAATATATATGAATTAAACAAATGACCGGGTAGGTCGTTTGTTTTTTTTATTATAGAAACTTTTAAGAGAGAACTCACATATTATATGAAAAAGGTAATATGAGGAGTGAGTTTATTTTGTCAGAATATATTTCTTCCCAAGAAGATTGTGCGCCAGAAAGTAGCGTTCACATTGATTGTTTTGGCGCAGTTCCGAACTCAGGAAATGATAGTTCATTAGCAATCCAGCAAGCTATAAATTATTGTGTAGCGAATCGAATTTCGACGGTTCGAATTACAGGGTTAAATACGTACAAAATTGCAAAACCGATTGTTATTAAATCAAACGTAAGATTAGAGTTGGATCCTACCGTAACGCTGCAAATTGATGGAGATTTTAATGCACTTGAGCTGCAAAGTGATGCTTCAATAACTGGTGGTACTATTCAAGTTATAAATCCATTGTTTCAATCTGCTGTTATTTATGTTTCTGGTTCACAACAAATCGAAGTACCTAATCAATCTGTTATATCAAATATAAATATAATAAATACAACTCCATCGTATAAAGGAAAAGCTATACATTTTTATTGTCAAAAGGCATGGGATTATATTAGTTTCTTTCAAGTTAAATTTATTCAAATTAAAAACTTTCAAACTGCAATATATTTGAAAACAGAGTATATAGATGATATCAATACACCTTGCTGGATTAACGCCAATGTATTTCAATCTATTTTTATTGATGGGTGTGGGTATGGGATTGAAGTCGATGGAAATAGTGATTTGCCAAATGAAAGTTCAGGAAATACGTTTCATGATATTCAAGTGCAATGTAGACAACAAACGAAAAAAGTAATTCGTTGCTCAGGTGCGTATAATACATTTGATTGTATGATTTGGGATACGTACCGGATGAGTAGTGAACAGATTGTCATTGAATTTTCTTCTAATTCGCATCGTAACTACCTTTTTTCAAATTTACTTTCTACAACTATTGTAGATAAAGGACAATACAATGTTTGTAAGTCTACCTATGAAGAATCTCTTCGAATTCAGTTACCGATTACGTTAAATAAACCACATTTAATAGGGAATCAAGATGATATTTTAGTAAACGCTCAGCAGAAGTATACGATTAAGCAAGTAAGTGGGAAAGTGCCTTACGGGGGGAATCTCGCAAATTGCTTTAATTTAATAGATGAACAAAGTGTAAACTATATTGACGTTCCAGATAGTAATCCAGTTGTAATTGAACTGGATTTTACGAAAAAACCAATACAAATGTTAAATTGTTTTGGAATGTATTTTGGGTGGGGAGAGAGCCCAAAGAAAATTAAAATTGAATATGCATTAAGCGCAACTGGAAGTTGGGTTATCGCGTTGGATGTTCCATTAAATGTTGGCGATACAATTATATCGAATATGAAGGCGAGTCAGTTATATAAAGTTAGAATTACATTAAGTGGTTATTCTCAAGATCATAAGCGTTTTCGAATTAATCGTATTTTTGCAAGGTCTTCTATGGAAAACGGGAACGCTTGGTTAGCGACAACTGGTGGAAGAATGTTTGGAGATATTGAAATAGAGGCAAGTAAAGGTATAATCATGAAGACTGCTAGTGGAGTGAAATGGAAAGTTACTATTAATGAAGCTGGCCAACTTATTACGACTAAGATAACTTGAGATGTTGTTTAATTGTATATCCTTGGACGAGTTAAAACGTAGTGGGATATAGGTAATGAAAAAGAGATTGTAATTTGGTTTCAACCAAACTACAATCTCTTTTTTGTTTCAATTACTTCCACCAAATCCAAGTCCAAAGGTAATTTCGTACATTTCGAGGAGTAATGCGAATGAAGCGTTCACCGTCAAAGAAGCAATTTAAATTTGGAAGTGTTTCATCTGGATTTTCTGGAACAAAAGTGACGATGTTTTCGTTACTTGTAACGGTTACTGTAATTGGTGGGTCGGTAGGCGAGACTTGAAGTTGTAACGAAATATTGGCCGTATTTTTAAATTCATTATTAACAGGTGGACTTATTACTTGTACTGTGAATAATACGATAATTGTTTCGTTTGGTTCCAAATTAGTGGCAACTAGGAAACCGATATTCGGATTCGCTAGTGGAGAGCGTTCACCGTTAATAAAGACAGTGCCGTTTATAAATTGTAAACCTGCTGGAATGGTATCTTGTAAAGAAATATTTGAGAGTGAAATTTTGGAATTATTTGTAATTCGTACCGTGTAATCAAAATATTGATTTAAATAAGCTGAGCTGACGGAAGCATTTTTCGTGACTGTTACAGTTATAAATTGAATTGGTATACGAACGATATTTGAATTAACAATGAAAGTAATAATTGGATCCTGTGGTGTCAATTGAAAGGCAGCGGTAACTGTTGCAGAATTTATAATTGTACTGTTTGAAGGAATAGAAGTTACGAGAACTTGAAATGTTATAGTTGCTACTGAATCTGCAGGTAAAGAGCCGATATTAATACCAGTGTCTGGACGAACATTTGGAACGGGAGTACCGTTAATTGTTACGCTGTTTTCTATAAATGTTGTACCAGCTGGAATTGTGTCTATAACAGAAGTACTGATTGTCGGAATTGGGGAGTGATTAAATACCGCTAATGTGAATGTAATGATATCTCCTATAACGACAATAGATTTGTCAGCTGTTTTTTTAATGTCAACCATCGGATCAACGACTGTCGTTGTAACGGTATTTGTTTGCTTTGTAACTGTATTTATTTGCTTTGTAATCGTAATAGGTGGTTGGATTGGACCGACAATAGGCGTATAGGAAATAGTAGCATCGTTATTGATTGTAGATTGAAGAGTAGAAGAAGAAATTGTCACTTGGAATGTAATAATAACAGATTCATTTGGAGCAAGATTTCCTAACGTAATACCATTTTCCGGATTCGCATTAGGTTGATTGATTCCATTAATCGTAACACTACCAATAACAAATGTCGTATCTGCTGGTGCTGTGTCTACTAAAAGAAGGTCTTCGATAATGATATTACCATTATTAGTAATCGTGATGGTATACGTTAAAGTTTGACCGGGTAAGGCACTTGTGAAATCAACAGCTTTTATCGCAATGACATTATCATTTTGGACAGTAGTTGTGACGGTGTTTGTTGTAGTCGTATTTGTAACAGGTACGTTATTTGGGTTGACTATATAGTTAAAAGTAGTAATTGCGTTGTTGTTTAGTTCATTTGGTGTTGGAATAGAAGTCACAGTTACTTGGAATGAAACGATAGCGTCTCCACCTACAATTATAGTACCAATTGGTATGCCGCTTACTGGATTCACTCCTGGAAGAGTTTCTCCGTTTACAATGACGCTATTTTCTATAAACGTAGTACCTTGAGGAATAATATCTTGAATGATTACATCATTTACTGCAACATTACCGGTTTGATTTAGTGTGATCGTATACGTTAACGTATCACCAACCGTTGCAAATGCAAGGTCAACAGCTTTATTACTATTCAAATTTGCGTGATTAATTTCTGTTGCGGCAGCTGATGAAATAATAGTTTCGGTAATAGGTGGTCGATCTGGTACCGTGTATTCATATTCAATTGTACTCGTGTTAGTGATTGGATTTGTTTGTGGAATCGAAGTAACCCGTACTTGGAATAGAATGGTTGCTGTCGTATTAGGTGGAATGGTATCAATTTGTATACCGTTAAGAGGGTTGTCATTTGGCCGAGCGTTGCCGTTCACGATAACACTATTCTCTATAAAGCTCGTATTTGCCGGGATAATATCTGTAACAATAATGTTTTCGACTTGTATATTTCCGTTATTTATGATGGAAATTGTATAAGGGATGATAGTTTGTAAGTCAGCATATTGGATAGGTGTTGTTTTTGTCGCAATTACATTAGCGGAAATAACTTCAGTGAAGGTAATATTGCTAGTCGATATTTGTTCTTCCACGTTTATTGTATAACGAGAAGTTGATTGATTTTGAACATGACCGCTAGCAGGAAGAGCTACGACGGTAACAGAAAATGTGACTGGGATAGAAATGTTAGGAGCAATCGTTCCCACAAGTATACCTACACTTGGGTTGGCGTTAAGCTGAGGAATGTTATTTACTAAAACGCTACCGCCAATAAAGGTTGTTCCATCAGGTATATTGTCTGTAAATACAACAGCAGTGGCATCCGTATTCCCTGTATTCGTTAAAGTTGTTGTATAAGTTAAAATGTCACCAATCGTTACAGAGGTTAAATCAACAGTTTTAAGTGAAACGATATCAGCATCATTAATTTGAACGAAAGTAGTATTGGAAGTAGTAGATTTTTGAATTGGTGCAAAGTCAGGATTGAAAATAAAGTCGTAGGCGATGTTTGCAGTATTAGGTGTTGGATTTACAGTAGGTAAATTCGTAACGGAAACTTGGAATGTTATTGTAGCCATTTGACCTGCTGCGACATTAGGAATGGAAAAGCCGATATTCGGATCTGCTGCAGGAAGTACAGTATTATTAACTATTACACTTCCTGGAATAAATACTGTTCCATCTGCTATAGTATCTGTAAAAAAGATGGAGTTAGTTGTAGCCGATCCATTATTTTGAATGAATACTGTATATTCAATGGTTTCATCAATAGTAGCTAATACAGTATTAGCAGATTTTGTAGCAATAAGAATAGCATCAATAAATTGTATGTTTGTAGCATTGGAAGAGGTCGTTTCTGAAATTGGTGGTGTGCTTGGGTCTGGTCGATACTCATAGTGAATGACGGCGATATTATTAATGTTATTTTGTGGCGGTATAGAAACTACGCTTACTTGGAACGTAACAATAATCGTATTATTTGGAAGAATTATATCAAGATTGATACCGGTAATTGGATTTTCGTTAGGTCTTGGTACGCCATCTACAAGAATGCTATTTGGAACGAATGTGGTGCCAGAAGCAATTGCGTCAAGTAGGAGAGTATTTGTAATAGGTATTGTACCGGCGTTTGTAACTGCGACTGTATATGTGATGATTTGACCGATACGTGTAATGGATCTGTTAGCGGATTTAATTGCACTAACATTTGCCGTTCGCACTTCAGTATTTACTGCATTTGATAACGATCTACGCTGAATAATTGGAGAACTAGGGTCAATTTGGTATTCGTACGAAGTGTCTGAAATATTAATGACTGTATTGCCCTCTGGTATATTTGTAAGTTGTACTTGGAATGAAATAGTGACTGTTTCATTTGGTTGTATCGTGCCGAGAGTTACTCCGTTTTCAGGATTCACGCCAGGCTGAATTACATTATTTATTGCTAAGCTATCTTCAATGAATATAGTACCTTCTGGAATGTTATCAATGAACACGATATTGTTAGCCGGAACGGTTCCTATATTTTGAAGTGTATTTGTGTAGGTAATCATTTGCCCGATTGATACGAAATTTACATCCGCACTTTTAACAGAAATAATATTTGCATTTTGAAGTGATGTTGTAACAATGTTAGAATTTGCAGAGCGATTTACTGGTGGGGCTGTAGGAATACTTACATATTGGTAAGTTGCTGAAGATTGATTTACAATTTCAGTTTCATTCGGTGGATTATTTGTTTGCACTTGAAATAGTATCGTTTTGGAACTGTTTGCTGGAATTGTTCCAATTGGTATTCCGTTTTCAGGATTTACACCTGGCTGAAGGACACCGTTAATTGTGACACTATCGGGAACGAATGTAGTCCCAGTTGGAATAGAATCTGTGAAATCAATATTTATTGCGTCAACATTACCGATATTTTTCACTTCAGAAATATAAAGTATAGTTCCACCGATATCTACAGTTGTTGGATTGGATGTTTTTGTAATTGTCAATTGTGCTTGCACGAAATTTGTAATGACGATATTACTAGTAGATGTTTCAGTAATAGGCGGTTGCCCTGGGTCTGGTTGGATTGTATATGTTGTATTGGATTGATTTGTAATCGATTCTTGCGAGAATGAATCGTTAATAAGAATTTGGAACGAAATAAGATGAGTAGCGTTTGCTACTAGGGTAGGCAAAGTAACACCTACATTTGGATTGGCACCAAGTATAGTTGTTCCATTAAGTGTAAAACTATTTTCTACGAATGTAGTATTTTGGGGAATAGTATCTGAAAATATGAGATTAGTAGCTGGAATATTTCCGGTATTTTCTAGTGTTATCGTATAAGTCAAAATATCACCTGTTGTTGCTTGTTGTGCATTGACTCCTTTTAAAGAAAGGATAGTCGCATCTGAAATTTGTGTGAAAGCGGGATTAGACGTAATTGTTCGAGAGATGATAGGAGCAGTTGGATCGGCGATAAAAGTGTAGTCAATACGGGCTGTATTAGAAATTGGGTTCACGCTTGGAATAGATTGAACGATAACCTGGAATGTTACAGTGACGATTTCTGACGGTGTGATGGAGTTTAATGGTATTCCTACGTTAGGATCAGCATCTGGAACGGAAACGCTATTAATAGTTACGCTATTCGGAATAAAGGCAGTTCCTTCGGGGACCAAATCTGTTAAAGTAACTGTATTTGCAGTAGTATTTCCGTTATTTTGAACGACTACTGTGTAAGTGATTGTACCGTCAGTAGATTGTACGAGAGAATCTGTACTTTTAATTACGGATAACGATGCATCAACAACAGCTGTATTAACCGTATTAGACGAGGATGTTGCTGTAACAGGAGGTTGACTTGGATCGACAATATACGTGTAACTTGTAAGTGCTTGATTTATAATTGCTCCTTGTGGTGGAATAGAACTTGCAAGAAATTGGAATGTAATAGTAGCGGAATCACCTGGTGCGATAATACCAACGGGAATACCGAGAGTTGGACTTGCATCTGGAAGTGAAATCCCGTTGAGCGTAACACTATTTGGAACAAATAATGCTCCTTCAGGAACTCCGTTAATGAGTAAAACAGAGTTTGCAGGGAAGTTTCCAGTATTCGTTAATGTTGCTGTATACGTAATTACATCCCCGATAGACACAATTGAACGATTTGCTTGTAAAACAGTTGTAACAGTCGCGTTATTAATTTGTGTTGAAGCGCTATTAGAATTTATCGTGCCTGTAACAGGAGGAGAGGCCGGATCAACGATGAATGTGTATTGAATAGATGCTACGTTTGTAATCGGATTTGAAGGTGGAGTTGATGTAACTATGACTTGGAAAGTAACGGTTAAGGAACTATCCGAGCTAATTGTTCCGATATTCACTCCGTTATTTGGATTTGCACCTGGAATTGTACTCCCATTTACAGCAAAACTATTTTCAACAAAGGTTGTTCCTGCTGGAACTGGGTCTGAGAAATTTACATTCGTAGCGTTTGTATTGCCGCTATTTTGAATCAAAACTGTATAAGTGATCGTATCTCCAATATTTGCAAAGGCTGTATTAGCAGTTTTTACAGCTGAAAGTATTGCTGTATTAATAGAAGTAACGAAGACATTCGTTTCCACATTGCCAGGCTGAGCCAGTAATGCATTGCCTACGTTATATTGGAAGTTAACAAATCCTAAGTTTTGGAGTTCAGGTGTGAACGTTGTTGGATTACTTACGATTTGTACTTGGAATATGATTGTAACAGTTTGATTTGGATTGATTGTATTTATGCCAACACCGTTAATAACCGAAGCGGATGGTAATGGAGTGCCATCAACAATAACTGATCCTGTAACAAATTGTGTCCACGATGGTAAAGGGTCTGAGAATATAGCGTTGTTAGCAGGAATATTGCCTGTGTTCGTAATAGTCGTTGTATACGTAATCGTATCACCAATCGTTGCAAAAGTTTTATCTCCTATTTTAATAGTATTTAAAATAGCACTTTCAATTTTTGTTGTAACGTTGTTAGAAATAATATTTTTTGAAACTGGAGGATTAGCTGGATTAACGATATGTTGAAAGCTAACGCTAGCTTGATTAGTAATTGGATTTATAGGCGGAATTTCATTGGCGATAATGTTAAATGCTACGATGACAGATTCGTTTGGCGCGATATCACCGATTGGAACGCCTGTAATGATATCTGCATTTGGGATGCTAGTTCCGTTCAGTGTAAAGCTATTCGGTTCAAAGGAAGTTCCGTCTGGAATAAGGTCGGTAAAAATAACATTCGTTGCACTCACATTTCCGCTATTTGTAATTGTAACGGTGTAGGTAATATCCTGCCCGATATCTACCGTAGATACATTTGAATTTTTTTGTGCAGTAAGGATAGCGCTATTAATTTGTGTTGTCGTTGTATTAGATTGATTGGAAGTTGTAATAAGTGGCTGGCTAGGATCAACGACATAATGGTATGTGGTAGAAGCAGAGTTAGAAATGGGATTAAGTGTTGGAAGTGTAATAACAGTTGCTTGGAATGTAACGATTGCCGTATTACCACCATTAATGGAACCAATATTTACACCAGTTGATAAATCGGCGTTTGGAATGGTTTGCCCATTAGCTGTGAAACTATTTGGAACGAAACTTAAATTGCTATCAAGAATATCGATAATAGTTACATCAGTTGCGGTCACATTTCCGGTATTAGGAAGGTTAAGTGTAAATGTTATTGTATTACCAACATCCGCAAAAGTAAGGTTTGCTGTTTTGGTACTAATAATAGTTGCGTTGTTTATTTGAAGGAGTGTAGTGTTGGAAGTAGCTGCACTTGAAACGGGAGGATTAACAGGATCAACAGTAAATTCATACGTCGTTGCTGCTGTATTTGGTGCTGGATTAATAGGTGGAATGTTGTTCACCACAACTTGAAAGACGATACTATATATTTCATTAGGCGGAAGTGCTGCAAGTAATACACCGGTATTTGGATTCGCGTCAGGTTGTAAAACACCATCAACAGTTAATGTGTTAGGAACAAATGTGAGTCCGCTCGGTAATACATCCGTGAATACAATGTTGGCTGCATCTGTATTTCCTATATTCGAAATAGAAGTAGTGTAAAAAGCAGTTTGCCCAATATCTGCAAAGGAGACACTTTCATTTTTCGTCATGGATAATATAACTTCGTTAATTTGTGTTGAAACAGGATTACTAATTGAAGTTTCTGCATCAGGTGGTGAGACTAATTGATACGATGTTGATGAGACATTTACAATTGGGTTTTGGTTTGGTAATGATGTTACAGTAACTTGGAACGAAACTGTTACTGTAGTCCCGGCTGTTATTGTCCCAATATTCACACCGTTCGATGGATCCGCCCCACTTTGAGGAACTCCATTAATAGAAAATGTGTTTGCAATAAATGTAGTGACGCTTGGCACTGTATCTGTAAATATAACATTTTGTGCAGATGAGTTTCCATTGTTTGTTAAAACGACAGTATAAGTGAGTGTGTCTCCAATACGACTAAAGGATTTATCGACTTGTTTTAATGAAAGAATGTTAGCTGTATTAATCGTAGTAAACACTGTGTTTGAAGTAACGTTTCTTGAAACAATCGGTGCATTTGGATCAGCGATAAATGTGTAAGAAGCAGTAGCGGAATTGGCTACAGGATTTTGGTTTGGTGTAGAAGTAGCAGTAACTTGGAATGCGATAGATATTGAGTTGTTAGGAGCAATTGATCCGATTGTTATACCTGTATTAGGATCGAGTCCGATGTGTGTACTGCCATTGATTGTGACACTATTCGGAATGAAAGTTGTGCCGTCTGGAATAAGATCAGTGAAAGTAATATTCGTTGCATTTGTATTGCCATTATTCGTTAAAATGGTTGTATAGGTAATATTATCACCTAGTGTAACAATTGTTTGATCGACCGATTTTACCATCGTTATCATAGCATCTAGTACCGGGTTTGTAACGATATTCGTTGAAGTAGAAGTTGTAATAGGAGCGGCACTTGGATCAACAGTATAAGAGTATAAAATTGTATCGTTATCCATAATTGAACTTGAAGGAGGCACAGAAATAACATTTACTTGGAAAGTAACGGTTACTGTTTTACCAGGAGCGATATTTGGTATAGTTACTCCGAGCGCTGGCCGTGCACCAAATTGCGGTATACCATTGATTGTGAAAGAATTTGGTATAAATGTAGTGTTAGCTGGAATAGCGCTTGTGAATGTAATATTCGTTGCTGTTGTATTTCCTGTATTTGTAATAGTAGATGTATACGTAATCGTATCGCCAACAGAAATAATGGATTTATCAGCATTTTTTGTGGTAGTTAATATTGCGCTATTTATTGTCGTAGTAACGGTATTCGATGAAGCAGTTTGAGTTATAACTGGTTGATTTGGATCGACAATATGCTGAAATTGTACAGAACTAAAATTAGAAATTGGGTTTATACTTGGAATGTTTGTAACAAGTACATTGAGAGTAATAATGGCCGTTCCACTCGGATTTATATTTCCAATCTGAATCCCGTTAGTTGGATTTCCGATTTGCTGTGTACCAGAATCGTTTGTAAGAGTGCCAGATATGAATGTTGTTCCATCAGGTAAAGTATCCGTAAAAATTATATTTTGTGAAGTGACATTTCCAGGGTTACTTAATGTAATCGTATAAGAAATTGTATCGCCAATTGTAGCGAAAGTTTTATCTACAGATTTGATTGCCACGATTTCCCCAGAGTTTATTTGTGTCGAAACCGGATTGGACGTCGTACTTCTTGAAACGAGTGGCAAGTTTGGGCCTGTCATAAATTGATAATTAATGGAAGCACCGTTTACAACCGGTGAGTTTGGTCCGCCTGGTCCAATTGTGAAAATTGGATTTGGAATGCTAACTACTTGCACACGGAAGGTAACATTTATAAAATCTCCTGCAATAATATCTCCAATTGGTATCCCGTTCGCTGGATTTACTCCAGGTAATAAAACTCCGCCTACTCGAACGCTATCTTCTATAAATACTGCGTTATTTGGAATCGGATCTGTAAAAATGATATTCGTAGCAGTTGTGTTTCCTACATTTTCTAATAAAACTGTATACGTTAAAAATGAATTTCCAGGTGCTATGTCAGAAAATAGCCGATTCACACTTTTCGTTGCTTGAATAATCGCTTCGTTAATTTGAACTAAAGTTGGATTACTTGTAGCTGTTTCTGTCACCGGCGGCTGGGTAGGATCAACAATGATCGAGTATGTCGTGCTAGACTGGTTCAAAGTTGGATTTGTAACTGGTATTGAGCCAACGATAGCTTGAAAGCTAATTGTTGTCGTTCCTCCAACTGGAATTGAGTCTAAAGAAATCCCGCTATCTGGTCTAAATCCAAGTTGTGGGATGGTATTAATTTGTACGCTATCAGGAACGAATGAAAGTTCAGGTGGTAATATATCGATAAAAACAGGTGTGTTTGCGGTAGTATTTCCGCTATTGGTGAGGGTAGTTGTATACGTAATTGTATCTCCAACAGCAGCAAAAGCACTGCTTGCAGTTTTTGTTGCGATAACAGAAGCAGTATTTACTTGTGTAAAGGTTTTATTAGATTGAACTGTTCGTGAAACTGGCGGTTCATTTATATCTACAATAAAGCTATATTGAAGCGATGATTTATTCGGGATTGGATTAGGGTTTGGAAGTGTTGTAATGTTTACTTGAAAACTGAGTGTAGCAGATGCATTTGAATTCAAGTTACCAATATTGATACCGTTTTGTGGATTTGCATTCGGAACGGTTACACCATTTATCTTAAAGCTATTTGGGATAAAGGTAGTACCGTTTGGAATTGTATCAGTAAAAATAATGTTGTTCGCAATAGTATTTCCGTTGTTTGTAACAGCTGAAGTGAATGTAATTGTATCACCAATTGTAGCGAAAGTTGTACTAGCGCTTTTATTTATTACTAAAGTAGCGTCAATAATTGGTGTAACTGTTGTATTTGTTACGGTGCTACCAACAGCAGGAGATTGGTTTGGATTTACGGTATATTCATAATTTACAAGAGCATTATTTGTTAATGTGCCACTAGGTGGTATCGCTAAAATTTGTGCTTGAAAAGTAATGAATACAGTATCTCCTGGCGAAATATCTGCCAAGTGAACACCAAGTGATGGATCTAATCCTGGTTGTGGAACATTATTGATAGTTACGGAGTTCTGGATAAATGAAGCTCCTGCGCCAAGCCCATCTGTTAAAACAGTTGCACTAGCAGGGATATTACCCGTATTTGTTACTGCAATCGTATAGGTAACAATATCACCAATTGCAGCTGTCGGTGTATTCACAGACTTAGTAGCGACAATAGTAGCGTTATTAATTTGAGTTGTTATTACGTTACTTAACGTATTGGCGGATGCTGGAGGTAAGTTAGGATCTACGACATACTGGTACGTTGTATTACTTTGGTTCGGGATTGGATTTGGATTTGGGATAGAATTTACTTGTACTTGGAATGAGATGATTGTATTTGCATTCGGATTTATTGGGTCGATTGCAATTCCGCTTGCTGGATTGACATTAGGCAGTGTATTCCCATTTACAGTAACACTATTAGGAATAAACGATGTCCCGTTTGGAATTACATCTGTAAATATTACATTTGATGCAAGTGTGTTCCCATTATTCGTTAAAGTAGTCGTGTACGTAATAATATCATTTACGTTAGCAAACTGTTTATCTGCAGATTTAGTAGCGGCAATTGAGGCGTTATTAATAGTTGTCTGTACAGTGTTAGAAGCAACCATCTGCATCACAACAGGTTTGGATGGATCATACGTATATTGGAATGTTGTGCCTGATTGATTTGTAATTGGGTTTACAGCAGGGATAGTTGGTACAAAAACTTGAAATGCAACGGTGCGTGATGAATTCGCTCCTATCGTACCAATTGAAATGCCGGTGGCAGGATTTGCGTTAGCTACAGGGACATTATTAATCGTTACAGTATTAGGAATGAAGAGGGTACCCGCTGGAATGATATCTGTAAACGTTACATTAGCAGCAGGGATATTCCCGTTATTTGTTAAAATAGTTGCATATAGTATGACATCACCAACATCAGCGAAGTTTGTGCTTGTGAGTTTTGTAGCAACGATATTAGCAGTATTAATTTGTGTAGTTACTATATTGCTAGCAGCGTTTCTAACGAGAGCAGGTAAGTTTGGATCAGCGATAAAGCTATATTGAAGTGAAGCGCTGTTTTGAATTGGGTTTGGTGAAGGTAGCTCATTTGCACTTATTTGAAAAACAATCGTTGTAAAACCACCTGAAGGAATGGAGCCGACTTGAAGACCGGTACTAGGGTCTTCACCTTGTTGTAAAGTACCACCTATAAAAATACTATTTGGTACGATAGTGGAGCCATTAGGGATTATATCGGTAACAATAACATTATTTGCTGTAGCATTGCCAAGATTAGCTAAAGAAATTGTATATGTGATTGGTTGCCCGACGTCGGTGATAGTTAAATCTACTTCTTTGACAATAACAACATTTGCTAAATTAATTTGTGTACTTACAGTGTTACTTACAGATGTTTCTATAGTTGGTGGATCGCCCGGATTTAGAATAAAGCTATACTGTGTACTAGATGAATTTAATGTTGGATTTTGTGTTGGTAAAGAGGTGACGGTTACTTGATAAGAGACGGTAAGTGAACCGTTAGCAGCAATGGAAGGTAGTGGAACACCTATATTTGGATCTGCGTTATTTTGGAGTACACCATTAATAAGAAAAGTGTTTGGAATAAAGGTAGTACCGTCTGGATTCGTATCTACGAAAGTAGGACTATCAGCAGAAACACTTCCTGCATTCGTCAAAGTAACAGTATAAGTTAATATATCCCCTACGGTAGCGAACTCTCGATCCACTGTTTTGGCTGAAATGACATTTGCATCGTTTACTTGAGTAAATGTAGTGGTTGAAGTAGTGTTCTTACTTACAGGTGAAGTGTTTGGATCAACGATAAAGTTATAGGAGATGGAAGCGCTATTTGAAATAGGGTTTGGATTTGGAATGCTAGTTATTACTACTTGGAATGAAGCTGTAATTGTAGTATTAGCATTGATGCTACCAATATTGATGCTAGCTGGTGTAACGCCTGGCTGAGTAACACTGTTAACTATAACGCTGTTTGGGACAAAAGCGGTTCCATTCGCAATTGAATCAGATAGTAATACATTGTTCGCTGCAACATTTCCATCGTTAGTAAGAGCAAAGGTGTAAGTTAATACATCGCCAACTTCCGCAAACGTTTTATCTACAGATTTATTAACGTGGAGATTTGCTAGTCTAATTGTTGATGTAACAGAATTAGAATTTGCTGTTTTTGAAGTCGGTGGCAAACTTGGATTTACAGTGTAAATATAAGAGGCGAAAGCATTATTAATAATAGGGTTTTGGGCAGTAATGTTAATGACTGTTACTTGAAAGGATAAGGTAAAAGTAGCTCCACCAGGAATTGTGCCGATAGGTAAAGCAACGAGAGAATCTACATTCTGCAAAACTCCGTTTAGTGTTACAGTACCAAGAGTCAATATCGTTCCGTTTGGAAGTGGATCTGTTAGTTGAACGTTATTAGCGGCTGCATTTCCACTGTTTGTAATAAGGATTGTATAACTTATCGTTTCGCCAATTGTGGCAAATTGTTTGTTAGTTGATTTTGTTAATGTTACATTCGCATTGTTAATTTGAGTGGAAACGAGATTAGAAGAAATGTTTTTTGTAACGGGAGATTGGCTAGGGTTGACGGTATATTGATAAGAAGCGCTTGATCCGTTAGATACGACATTTGACGCGGGTATTGTGTTTACTACTACTTGAAATGCAACATTTTTTATTGTGCCGCTTGGGATGGATCCAATGTTCACACCGCTAGCGGGATTTGCGCCCACTTGTGTCGTGCCATCTATTGTTAAACTGTTTAGAACGAAAGTTGTTCCAGTAGGAATGACATCCGTAAAAATAACATTGTTCGCATTTGTATTACCTGTACCTGTAAAGGAAACGGTGTACGTTAGTGTATCACCAATATCTGCAAAATTTTTATCTACTGCTTTTGCCATTGTTACAGTAGCGTTATTCACTTGAGTAGATACGATATTGGTCGTATCAGTCCCACTTACTGCAGGTTGATTTGGTACAGGAATGTATTGATATGTTGTTGTACCACTATTTAATATTGGATTTGTTTGGGGGATAGAAGGAACAAATACTTGAAATGAAATAGTAGTAGTAGAATTTGCAGCAATTGATCCAATTGATATACCATTAGCGGGATTTGCGCCAGCTTGAGTAACTCCGTTCACAGTTACACTTCCTGGAATGAAAGTAGTCCCGCTAGGAATCGGATCCGTATATATAACATTTGTTGCAGCAATATTTCCTATATTAGCTAAGGCAATACTGTAAGTTAATGTTTCACCAATATCTGTGAAAAGTTTGTTAACTGATTTTGTTCCATTAATATCTGCCAGGTTAATTTGTGTTCCAGCAGAATTGCTTGTTGCAAGACCGTTAAAGGTTGTTCCTCCAGCGATAGGTGTATATTGAAATGTAATATTAGCAGTGTTAGAGATAGGATTTTGACTTGGAAGAGAAACGACAGTAGCTTGGAAAGTTACTGTGCGAGAAGTACCATTATTAATTGTTCCAAGAGATATACCAGCTGCAGGATTTGCATTTGTTTGTGGTACGTTATCTACTGTTACAGTGCCGGGTATAAAAGAAGTACCGTTAGGGAGGCTATCTATAAAAATAGCGTTATTGGCAGGAAGAAGCCCGGTGTTAGGGATAGTAACTGTATAAGTGAGAATATCTCCAATTGCAGCAACACTTTTATTTACGCTTTTCGTTGCTTGTATATTTGGGGAGTTTATATTAATTTGTAAGCCAACTGTATTTAACATATATGCATCTCCGTTAGTAGTTAAACGGATTGCGGCGGATACTTGTGAGTTTGTTAAATAAGGAGAAATATCAATAGAAGTAATATCCCAGCCCTGTCTTCCAGCGGAGATGTTTGTACTTGTAGAAGCACTTTGATTTCGCGTTCCAAATGTCCCAGTTGTATCTAAGTTTCCTGCAGCATTATTAACTTGAGAACCGAAGAAATTATTTACAGCATTATTTGGCCCAGATAAAGCATTTAATGAACTGAAATTTGTTCCAAATAATGCTTGATCCCCTATTAAATCTGCATCTCCTTCAATAGAACTTAAAAATAACCTCCCGCTTACAGGTCCTCCTGAAGGTGTTAAAAATCCAGAAACAGCTACATCTGCACTACCAGTTTCTGCAGAAACACGGTTACCAGCTACATAAATGGTTAAGTTTCTTGCTGGCAATGTCCCGTTTTGATAAGCGACGATAAGCGTCCATCCAGCCGAATTAATTGTTCCATTAGAAGCATCTATAGGATCTACAAGTCCAGGAACCGCGCCTGTAGTATAGGAACCAGAACCTCCCGCTTGAATAAGGGTTGTTACGTCTGCTGAACGAGTGTAAAAGCCAAATGTAATAGAGTTTGAAACGAATGTTTGGTTTGAAGCCGTAACAGCTGAAGGAGTAATCGAGTATGTTGAAACAGGTGTTGTAAAAGAAACTGGATTTCCTAATACACTCGTAATGTTTTGATCACGAGATAAATAGTTTCCACCCCAAACGAGTTCTGCGTAAAGAATAGTACTACCAGCAGGGATATTTAAAATGGCGGTAGAACTATTTTGTGTATAGTTTAACGTTGTACCAGCAGGAAAAGTAGGTACTTGTAAAGCAGTATTCGTAGTTGCGAATGCACCAATTGCCCCGATTGTACCAGCACGGTTTTGATTGCTGATTTTACTTAAGCCTAAAGTATTACCTGTAATAGCGAGTGCGCCGTTAGTGGTGGTAGAAAATCGATTCGTAATGGGCATGTTGTCACCTCATTTACAATATAGTCTTGGTCAAAATAACATATGTGTGTGACAAATAAAGGGAAACATGTACAAGTTGATTTAGTAATAATGATTTAAATGTCTAGATAAGGGGATGGAGTATGAGTGAATTAGAAATTAGGTTGGAGTGTCTTAGGGAAGAACAAATAGGCGATATTGTATCATTATCTTCTTATATTGGGTGGGATTATAACAGGGAAGAAGTTGAAACAATTTTTAACTCAGGTATTGTATACGGCGTATGGAATGAGAGAAAGGAACTTATTGCTAGCGCAGCAATAATATTATATGGGGAGGCGTTGGCATCTATCGGAATGGTAATTGTACATCCAGATTATAAGGGAAGAGGAATTGGAAAGATGATAACAGATTCATGTATTAAGAGTGTACTAGCTCATACTCCCATTATGTTGATTGCTACGGATGAGGGAAAGCCTTTATACGAAAAGTTAGGATTCAGGGAAGTAAGCTATGTTTCTAAATATATATGTAACTCGTACAATGCGAATAATTATTGTATAGAAAATGAAGATTATATGATGAATTATGAAGAGTGTGATTTAGAAAAAATAATAAAAATAGATGAAAATGCGTTTGGAACAAATCGAAAGGTGTTTTTAAAGAAAAGGATTATGCAAAGTGAACAATGCAATGTTGTGAAAGATAAGGAACAAAATGTACTAGGATATGGTTTGAGTATACAAACGCTAGAAAATAAAATAATAGGACCAGTCGTTGCTAAAAATAATGCGATGGCAATGAGAATAGTACATGATTTAGCAAGAGGGCATAATGGAAAATTAAGAATGGATGTACCAGAAGGAAAGAACGATTTTATGAAAGAATTAGAGATTGCTGGTTTTAAAAAGGTGAATACACCACCAATTATGATGAAAAATAGTAATCGGTTATTAAAAAGAAATGGTGAACTATATAGTATTGCAGCGCAAATTTTTGGATAAAAAAAGAATCCTTTTAAATGAAGGATTCTTTTTTTATCCCGCTATTTGCCGGGCAGTAAGACTCCCACCCAAAAAATTCAGCGGAAGCAAAGAAGTTAGGTGGGGGATCAACAAACCACCACTGATTAAAGTTTCACTTTATCCAATTTAATCACGATATTGGTCATGAGTTGGCTGAAAGAGGTCTTCCTCGATATCTCTCACCATAGAAAAATTATCAACGTTATAATGACCGTGTAAAGTTTTATTGTGATGACCAATAATTTGTTCTGCAGACAATACGTTAGAATCAGTTGTTGAATGCCCGTTTTTAATTAATGTAACGTCAAATCCTTGTACAGTTGCTGTCCTAACGGCAGTGTCAATGCAATGTTCTGTTTTACATCCGCCTATAACAATATGATTAATGTTTTCTTCTTTTAAAAGCTCAAGTAAAGAAGTGCCGTAGAATGAATTGGTTGCTGCTTTATTAATAAGGATTGCAGATTGGGGTACTTGAATTTGATTATGTACTTCAAATCCTTCGCCACTACCAGAAGCAACATCGATATCTCTTACGAAAACAATAAGAGCATTTGAATCTATTGCTTTCTGCAGTGCTATATTTAGTGTAGATAATAGCTCGGTTTTACGAAAAACTGCATTTTCTTGCTCATTTCCATCAATTAATTCTTGTTGAGCGTCGATAATTAATAGTGCTTGTTTCATCGTGTCTCCCCTTTAATATGAAATAAGTTCCACTTTACATATTCCTTCAGATTGTTAGAAAATCCTCCATTGTAAGCGAAGTAGAAGATTGATTTACAAAGTTGTCAAAGAAATTTCATTCTCATAGCGTGTAAAAACATGTATGATAGGAGATGGAGAATTTTTGAGTAGGTGGGAATAACATGCAAACAGTAGAAGATTATCTTTCATTCTTACATACGAAAGGATTTAAATTATCAGAGGAAGCGCAAGGGTTTATTATGTTCGGACAAGGATATACTGGTGCGTCTGATGGGATTGTGAACGCAGCAATAGAAGCGACAATTAAACATCAATTGCAGTTTGATGGTAGTTATTTCGTTGCGTTATTAGAACGATTGAAAGAAGAAGAAATTACAGATAAAAAAAGCGCTAAGGCTTTTATGCGGAAGTTACAAGCGTAACTTCACGCAGCCTGCGCTTCTTTTTTTGTTTTGGAAGGTAATTCAACAAAAATCATGCCTAGGAAAATACATAGACATCCGATAATAGCAGAAATAGAAAGTTGTTCATTTGCAACGAGAACGCCTGTTAAGGCAGCAAAAACGGGCTCCATTGCGAAAATAATTGCTACTCTCGTTGGAGAAGTGTGTTTTTGTGCCGATGTTTGAATGAAAAAAGCAATAGATGTTGCAAACAGGGCAGTTAGAAAGAGTGCGAATAAAAAGGATTGATTCGTCCATAGTGATACTGAAAATAACTTTTCCCAATCTTCAAACAAGAAAGCGCAAATAGAAGAAAATATACCAACAGCTAATACTTGAGATGTGCTTAATAATAAAGGTGATATTTTTTTAGAAAAGAAGCCGTTAATAAGAATATGGGCAGCGAAAGCGACTGCACAACCGAGAACAAGTATATCTCCTATATTTAATTGGAAAGAATCAGCAGCTGTTAATAAGTACAAACCTGTTGTAGCTACAGCAATACCAAGTACGATGAAAATGGTAGCTTTTTGTTTTAAAAAGATAAATGATAAGATTGGGACCATAACAATGCTTAGCCCAGTTAAGAAACCTGCTTTTGAAGATGTTGTATAGAGTAAGCCAAATGTTTGCAATAAATAACCGACAAATAAGAAAAAACCAACGATTATCCCTGCCGTGCTACTATGTTTTATATCTTGTTTTGAAGTTTTTTGTGAGAAAATAATTTGAACGAATAATAAAATAATTCCAGCGAATAAAAAGCGAATACCATTAAACGTAAATGGACCAACGAAAGACATAGCGTTTTGAACGACAACAAACGTAGCTCCCCAAATAAAAGAGACAAATAATAAAGCAAGAGGAGCAATCCACTCTTTTTTCACACTCATACCCCCGTTAATTTTGTAAGATAGCTTTTCTAGCTAATTCATCAGCTACTTTATTTTGACTACTTGGAATCCACTTAATAAAAAAGAGATCGAAGTTTTTTATGTACTGCAGCGCTTCATCTAAAAGAGGTGCAAATATTTTATTTTTTGCGTATTCCTTTTCAACAGCCCGTTCGACAAGCTGGGAATCTGTACGAAAAGAGACAGTGCTATAATTATGCTCGATGCAATATTTTAATGCTAGAAGTAAAGCGCGGTATTCTGCTTCATGATTGGACATTGTTCCAAGTGGTAATGATAATTGTACAGGTGGCTGAACGCCTTTAATAAACACTCCTGCACCAGAAGGACCAGGATTTCCTTTTGATGCACCATCAATATATACTTCAATCAAAATGAGAAACCTCCAAATTATAAGATTATCCCCTACTTAAATGCTTTTTGAAGTAGGGGATAGAGTAGTTATCCGATTGTGATGCTATAACGACATGTAAATGTTTCATTCGCTTGTAAAGATTGAATTCCCTTTTTGTTCTTGAAATCTTTTGCTGGATTTATTTCATCAGCGATTCCATACCAAGGTTCAATACATAAGAAAGGTGCGTTATCCCCTGGTGTCCATACGCCGACAAATGGGAAGCCATCAAATTCTACTTTTACAAATTTATTATGTTTATGAGAACGAATCGAAATTTCATTCGTATTCATATTTTCAAAAATAAGCGCATCATTTTTGAATAAATCATATGTAAGTGGCAATTCAGTTGTATTTTCAGCGATTAATTGCTTTTTGTTTGAAAGATAAGGTCCTTCTAATACGCTTGTTTCTAAGCGTTCCGAACCATTAAATGATAAATGATAATCTGTAAATGATTCACCGTCCAATAAGGGGAAGTTGAATCCAGGGTGTGCTCCGATTGAGAAGAACATCTCTTTAGAAGTAGGATTGTTTACTTCATATGTTACATGAACGCTTTGTCCATTTAGCTCATAAGAAACGAGTAATTCGAATTCGTATGGGTATTTTTTTAATGTTTCTTCATTACTAGTAACGATATAAGTGATTTTTGTTTCGCTTTGTTCTTTCACAGAGAAAGTAAGATCACGAGCGAAACCGTGTTGTGTTAATGAATATGGTTTACCGTCTACGTAGTATGTATTATCTACTAATCGGCCGACAATTGGGAACAAAATTGGTGCACGGCGTCCCCAATAAGTAGAATCACCTTGCCATAAATATTCTGTGTTGTCTTCTTTTAAGCGAACGCTCTGTAATTCTGCACCTTTGTCAGAAATGGAAACGATCACTTTTTCATTTTGAATTGTTGCTGTCATGAAGTGAAACCTCCTAAATCTTTCATATGTTTCATTATACGTTGTCTAAAAGGAAAAAGGTAGTTTATGATAGGAATCTATTGACGAAAGAGGGGCTACCACGTAAAATATAATCTTGTTGCTTAAAAAACGAATAACGTGGTTCGAAACCATCCCACGTAAAAAAACTAAGGAGATTTTGTCATGAATATTAGAACTTTAGTCGGTAATGGTATTTTAGCGGCATTATATATTGCTGTTTCTATGCTTATTCAGCCATTTGGCTTTACGAATGTACAATTTCGTATTTCAGAGATGTTTAATCATCTCGTTGTATTTAACAAGAAAGCAATTTACGGAATTGTATTAGGTGTATTTTTAACGAATCTCTTTTTCTCACCTATGATCGCTTACGATTTAGTATTTGGAGTAGGGCAATCTATTCTTGCGTTAGTTGCAACGATTATTTCTATGCGATTTATTAAAGGTGTTTGGGCTCGTATGATTTTTAATACAGTTATCTTTACAATTACAATGTTTATGATTGCAATTGAACTTCATCTTGCATTGGGTTTACCATTTATGTTGTCTTGGTTAACTTGTGCAATTGGTGAATTTGTTGTCATGGCGATCGGTATGCCTGTAATGTACTGGATTAATAAGCGAGTACAATTTGAAAGATTTATGTAATAGATGAAAGAGCTATTCCTATAGGAATAGCTCTTTTTGTATGTAATCATATTGAATATAATGCTGTGACTCTAGATAAAATATAATAAAATAAAGTGAGGCTTCAATTAGCCGGATATATATAAGAAGTCTTACATAAGGGGAATGTAGTATGAAATATAAAATTCATTGGTTGTATAAAACGAAGCGTGGATTGCAGACGGAATTAACAACAGAGTATATGAACATAGAAGAAGTACTTCAATTTGCAGAGGATTTTGAGAAAACAGGAAGAGCTAAGGAACTTTTATTTTACGATGAAATGGACGCAGAATGGTCATTAAAAGAGATGAAAAAGTTAAGTAAGCAAGTAGAGGAAGAGCCCCAAGAAATACTCGTTTATTTTGATGGGGGGTATGATGTGCAAACGAAAGAAGCTGGCGTTGGTATATGTGTGTATTATAAAAAAGGAAATACAAACTACCGCATTCGCCGCAATGCATATATAGAAGGTATATATGATAATAATGAAGCGGAATATGCATCATTATTATACGGTATGAATATACTCGAGGAACTAGGGATTAAGTATGAAGCAGTTACACTTCGCGGAGACTCACAAGTGGTACTGCAGCAATTAGCCGGAGAATGGCCTTGTTATGATGAGCATTTAAACCATTATTTAGATCAAATTGAACAAAAGGCGAAGCAAATGAAATTAAAACTTGTATGTGAACCGATATCTAGAAAACAAAATAAAGAAGCACATCAATTAGCAACGCAAGCATTAGAAGGGACAGTCATTGATAGTCATAAAGAAATAACCGAATAGAGAGGTGCAAAGGTGGATAAAAAGCAACTCATTACAGAGGTAAATGACTTATTAGAAACATATTGTGAAGGATGTTTCTTGCGAGAACATAATCGAAAGACAAATAGTAAGTATTATGCTCATTCATTTTGTATAAGACAATGTACAGTTGGAGAAACATTGAAAAAATATGGAGAACAGTTGTCATAAAAAAACATCCAGAGAAAATTCTCTGGATGTTTTTTAGTGCTTTGCTTCGTTTAATTGCTGCTCGCATTTGCTTAGTTTCTTTTCCTCGTTCATTAAAAATGGTTCATCTAAATCTACTGCAACAGATTTCATAATTTCAAGCTGTGAGCGAGCTGCTTCTACTGCAGTAGTAGCATGCTCTAATGTATCTGGATCCATTGAAATTGTTGCTGATCCTACCATTTTTTGTGCTGTTTCTACACGGAATTTTACTTCTTCAAAATCATTTACTTCTGATCCCATTGTTACTGCCTCCTTTGTATATTGCGCATTTCACATAGTTTTTGCTCTGTAAAACGGAAATATACAAAGGAATAATAAAGGAGGTTACCAAGTAAGGTAACCTCCTGTTATATGTTGGATTAAAGTTTTACTACGTTAGCAGCTTGAGGTCCGCGGTTACCTTCAGTAATGTCGAAAGATACTTCTTGACCTTCTTCTAAAGCTTTGTAGCCGTCTCCTTGAATAGCAGAGAAATGTACGAATACATCGTCAGCGCCTTCCATTTCGATAAATCCAAAACCTTTTTCGTTGTTAAACCATTTTACTTTTCCTTGCATGTTATAATTCCTCCTAAAAGCGTTTACTATTTTCATTTAGTGAAATTCATTTAAAAAATAATATAAACTAAAAATGCTATATTCTTGAATATTCTGCTAAATGATTAATTTAAATATACACGAATTGGGAGAATTTAGTCAAGTAAGCGATTTTATTTTTTGTATTTTTAAATAATTTTTCAGTCAAATTTTTAAATAGGTATAGGACAGGCCGAGTATGTAATATTCTTAATTGAATGCTATACATAATGAGGTGAAAGAATGAATAAGTCTTATTTATTAGATAATGAAGGAATAAGAACGAGAACCGACATACCGGATTGGGTTGCAAAAGAATTTGAGATTTTTTCAAGTGTCGTGTTAGAACCAACTTTTCCATGTTATTTCGGTTTAACAGCTTTGAAAAAGAATGAACTTCGTTATTCATTTCTTTCTCATAATGATTGGAGTCATTTGCCGCATACAATGTTATCTTTTTTAGAGTTAATGAAAGAGAGGCCGATTGTAAGAAGGGGCTTTTTCCTTTTTATAGAACCGGAATGTGAAGAACAATCACTCGAATATTACCGCGATTCTTTTTGGAAAGTGCTACAGTATTTGCATGAAAACGATGATCAAGCATGGCCAAAGCAAATTCCTGAAGATCCAGACCATTATTTATGGGAATTTTCATTTGGTGGTGAGCCAATATTCGCATTTGGAAATGCGCCAGCTTATAAACAACGAAAAACTAGACATTTAGGGAATGCTCTCGTTATTGGGTTTCAGTCACGCACTATTTTTGATGGATTAGAGGGAAATCGTCCTAAAGGAGCATATTCAAGACAAATGGTCCGTGAGCGAGTTGAAAAGTGGGATCAATTGCCGAAACATCCTAACATTAGTCATTATGGTGACCCAGAGCATCGTGAATGGAAACAATATTTCATAGGAGACGATGTAGAACCAATAAAAGGGAAATGCCCTTTTCTTCATAAGATAAAAAAGTAAGAGCCATCACCTAGATGGCTCTTTTGTATATTTTGGATAAAAAAGGGTATTTTATTACGAAAGCTAGTCTGTTTTTTCAAATTATATCATTAACTAGTAATAAAGAGAGTAGAAAGGATAGAGCGATGTTTGGAGCAATTATACAGCAAATCGTATTAGGTATTTCATTAGCTGCACCAGTAGGGCCGATTAATATTGAAATGTTAAAACGAGGAATTGAACGTGGGTTTTGGCATGCTTGGGTTGTTGGAATTGGTGGAATGACTGCAGATGTTTTATTTATGTTACTCATTTATTTCGGTTTATCTTCTGTGTTTATGTATACATATGTACAAGCCTTCATGTATTGCACGGGTTTTTTCTTGTTATTTTATTTAGGATTTCAAAGTGTAAAACAAGGAATTTTCCACTCGAATATGGAATATAAAAAAGAAGAGGTAGGTGGCCTTAAGCAATCGTTTATGGCAGGATTTTTAATTGCGATATCCAATCCATTAAATCTTGTTTTTTGGTTTGGTATATACGGAAGTACACTTAGCTCATTACTTACGAAGGTAACGAAACAAGAAGCTTTTTTATACAGTCTTTGCATTATTGCTGGTATTATTTTATGGAATTTAAATATTGCTTTTTCTGTACATTTTGGAAGAACTTTATTAAAACCAAAAGCGCTTGGCTATATAACAGCCGGAGCAGGTATTATTTTAGTAGGATATTCTATACATTTTGCATACAAAGCTTTACAGTTGTTCACATAAGATTGAAGGGGAGATTTTTATGTATCGAACCACTATTGACGGAAAAGAAATTATCATTACGTTAGCGCCAAAAATCCGAAAAGAAATTACTGATAGAAATCCACTATATGAAGCGGTATTTCATAATGCTGCAAGATTGCTACAAACAAAGCAACCGACGTTTGCAGTAAATCATGAAATATTTGGTCTCATTATTGGAGAAGTGCAAAGAGGAGGAGTAACAGTGTTTGCAGTGGAACATATTATTCCGAAGCAAAATATATTTGGACCAAATAATTTTTTCTCGACAATAGAACAGCAGGCAAATTTGTAAAGTGAATAGAATAAGAATAGAAAAGAAATAGTCGTAACGATATGTTGCGGCTGTTTTTTGGGAAAAGGGGGAAACAAGATGAAGAAAGTGGGGAAAGAGTTCTTTTTACAACATGATATCGTTATTATGTATAGCATTCTATTTATTTTCATTATTATTTTAAAAATGCAATTTTTCTCTTGGGTTGGCATGTTAGCATGTATGTTTGGGATTGTTTTCTATACACTTAATGAATATATGACACATCGTTTTTTATTCCATATAAAGCCACCTAAAAACACATTTCTATTAAAAATGTTAAGAAGATTACATTATGATCACCACGTATATCCAGAGGATTTAAAACTTTTGTTTTTACCTGTATGGTTTAGTATACCTAGTTTTACTATTTATTTGCTTATAGCATATGGTATTACAAAAAGTGTTACTATTACACTTTCATTTGGAATTGGAATGATTATCATGCTGCTCGTTTACGAATGGAAACATTATATTGCCCATAGACCGATTCGTCCCGTCACTAAGTTTGGAAGATGGCTAAAAAAACAACATATATTACACCATTATAAAAACGAAAAGTTTTGGTTCGGTGTTTCAAATCCAGTATTCGATTTTATATTTGGAACACTTAAAGACGGAAAAGATGTTGAGTTAAGCGAAACAGCTCGTAATTTAGAAAAGGAAAAAAAGACAAAAGTAGTGCGTTAAGCACTGCTTTTGTCTTAATGAGGAAAAAATAAGTAAGGTGTCACTTTATTTTGAAAAAGTATATTAAAAATTTAGGAGAAATTGCCGAAAAATGTCTATCGAAAAATCTTTGCATGAATGTATGGATTGTCTAAAATGAGTATAAGTTTCTGAATATTTATAAAATTTATTCTTTAGGTATGCAAGGGGGAAGTGTATTTCAAGTAAGAGAGGGGATCGGTTAATGAAACGAGATGATACGTCAGCACGTAAGTTGCAAAATGAGGTGAATTATACAGAGGTTGTTCAGTCGGAAGAATTTCAATTGTTATTAAATACGAAAAAGAAGTTTATCGTTCCAATGAGTATTTTCTTTTTTAGTTTTTTTATTGCACTGCCTATTTTAACGTCGTATTCAAGGGTGCTTAATACACCTGCATTTGGTGACGTTACATGGGCGTGGGTATTTGCTTTTTCCCAATTTATTATGACATGGGCACTATGTATGATTTATAGCAAAAAAGCAGAATCATTTGATGAAATCTCCCAAAAAATTCTGCAAGATATGCAAAAAAGGAGGGGCTGAACTTGAATACTACTGCATTTGCACTATTTTTAATTATTGTTCTTGGTACGCTCGTCATAACATATTTTGCATCGAAAAAAACGAAAAATGCGAGTGAATTTTATACGGCCGGAGGGGGATTAACTGGTTGGCAAAATGGTTTGGCCATCGCTGGAGATTACATGTCTGCTGCTTCATTTCTTGGTATAGCCGGAGCAATCGCATTAACTGGGTTTGATGGATTCTTTTATAGTATCGGTTTTTTAGTTGCTTATTTAGTTGTACTGTATCTTGTTGCAGAACCGCTTAGAAATTTAGGAAAGTACACTTTGGCGGATATGATTGCAGCACGCTTTGATGCGAAAAAAGTTCGCGGAGTTGCAGCTCTTAATACGATGACGATTTCTATCTTTTATATGATTGCACAATTAGTTGGCGCGGGTGCACTTATTAAATTATTATTAGGGATTGAATATACGACATCTGTATTAATCGTTGGAACACTTATGACGGTGTATGTTATTTTTGGAGGTATGACAGCAACGAGCTGGGTACAAATCGTAAAGGCTGTATTACTTATGGCTGGTACGTTTATTATTTCTGTTATCGTTTTCGCAAAATTCAACTTCAGCGTGACTGAAATGTTCGCTCAAATGAAAACAGCTACACCTTTAAAAGATTCATTTTTAAATCCAGGTGTAAAGTATAAGGATGGTCTTGATACACTTTCTTTAAATTTAGGGCTAGTACTTGGTACAGCTGGATTACCACATATACTTGTCCGCTTTTTTACAGTACGTGATGCAAAAACTGCGCGTCAATCTGTCGTATATGCGACGTGGTTAATTGGTGCATTTTATATTATGACGATTTTCTTAGGATTTGGTGCGGCAGCGTTTGTAGGAAATGAAGCGATTATTAAAGCGAACCCAGCTGGTAATATGGCGGCACCTTTATTAGCCAAAGCGTTAGGTGGAGACTTCTTATTTGCTTTCGTATCAGCAATTGCTTTTGCAACGATTTTGGCTGTAGTGGCAGGTCTTGTATTAACAGCAGCATCAGCATTCGCTCATGATTTTTATAATGAAATCATTCGTAAAGGAAAATCAACGGAAAAAGAGCAAGTATCCATGGCTCGTTATGCATCTATTGGAGTAGCGATACTATCTATCATACTTGCATTATTTGCCCAAACATTAAACGTAGCATTTTTAGTATCATTAGCATTTGCAGTTGCAGCGAGTGCAAATCTACCAGTAATTTTATTTACAATATATTGGAAGCGTTTTAATACAACGGGTGCTATTTCGGGTATGATTGTAGGTCTCGTATCAGCAATTGTTCTCGTAGCGTTGAGTCCGAATGTTTGGAACCCTGTAGCTGGAAAAGCTATTTTTGTTGGGGAAGCGTTATTCCCATATACGACACCAGGAATTATTTCAATTCCACTCGGATTTCTTGCAGCATATTTAGGAACGGTTTTATCTAGTAAGAAAGAAGATGCAGCGAAATTTGATGAAATTCTCGTGAAATCTAATACTGGTCATGGCATTAGCGATGCGTCTTCACATTAAATAAAAGAGGAGCTTTTCGATAGATAAGAAAAGCTCTTTTTTCTTTTGTCATTTTCTTGTAAATATTACTGATTTGTAAGTAGGATTTGTCTTAATTTTGTGGAATGAAAATAGCAGGGAGAAATTTAAGTCATCATGGCACCAGCGCAGCTTTTGTGAAAAATAAGTTGTTATGGAAGGTGGAAGTAATGATGAAAACGAAGCAAACTGATGAATTATTAGCAAAAGATGAGCAATATGTTTGGCACGGAATGCGTCCCTTTAGTCCAAATAGTACAATGGTAGGGGCAAAAGCTGAAGGGTGCTGGGTTGAAGATATACAAGGAAAAAGATATTTAGATGGTATGAGTGGCCTTTGGTGTGTGAATAGTGGATATGGAAGAAAAGAGCTCGCAGAAGCGGCTTATAAGCAATTACAAACATTATCATACTTTCCAATGTCACAATCCCATGAGCCAGCTATAAAGCTTGCTGAAAAGTTAAATGAGTGGCTTGGGGGAGAGTATGTTATTTTCTTCTCAAATAGTGGTTCAGAAGCGAACGAAACAGCTTTTAAAATAGCAAGACAATACTATGCTCAAAAAGGTGAACCACATCGTTATAAATTTATGTCACGTTATCGAGGGTATCACGGGAATACAATGGCGACAATGGCAGCGACGGGACAAGCGCAGCGTAGATATCAATATGAGCCGTTTGCTTCAGGTTTTTTACATGTAACACCACCGGATTGTTACCGTATGCCTGAAATTGAAGGGCAGCATATTTATGATGTAGAATGTGTGAAAGAAGTCGATCGTGTTATGACGTGGGAATTAAGTGAAACAATTGCTGCGTTTATTATGGAACCTATTATTACAGGCGGGGGCATATTAATGCCACCACAAGACTATATGAAAGCTGCTCATGAGACGTGTCAAAAACACGGTGCCTTGCTTATTAGTGATGAAGTGATTTGCGGTTTTGGACGTACAGGAAAAGCATTCGGATTTATGAATTATGATGTGAAGCCAGATATTATTACAATGGCAAAAGGTATTACGAGCGCATATTTACCATTATCTGCAACAGCTGTGAAAAAAGAAATATATGAGGCTTTTAAAGGTAAAGGAGAATATGAATTTTTCCGCCATATTAATACATTTGGTGGGAATCCAGCAGCTTGTGCATTAGCACTTAAAAATTTAGAGATTATGGAAAATGAAAATTTAATTGAGCGATCTGCACAAATGGGTTCCCTTTTATTAGAGCAACTAAAAGATGAAATTGGGGAACATCCACTTGTTGGGAATATTAGAGGAAAAGGTCTATTAGTTGGGATTGAATTAGTAAATGATAAAGAGACGAAAGAGCCAATTGATAATGATAAAATAGCAAGTGTTGTAAATGCTTGTAAAGAAAAGGGCTTAATTATAGGACGAAACGGTATGACAACAGCAGGATATAATAACGTTTTAACATTAGCGCCGCCTCTTGTTATTTCAAGTGAAGAGATTGCTTTCGTTGTTGGAACGTTGAAGACAGCGATGGAGCGTATTTAATAAATAGAGAGAGAGGAGCGAGCTGTAATATAAGGCTCGCTTTTGTTTAGTAGGAGGGGACTTTTAATGGAGAAATATGATCCTAACAAACATTATCACATCGGATATTATGAAGACGGATATGATTTAGAAGTGACGGCGTACAAAAGAATAAATGAACCAGTTTGGGATGCTTATATTCCGCACTATGAGGCAGACGATTTTTATAAGAAAGTGGAGGGAATGAAGCTAGGTAAATATATAGATGATTATGGCATTATGGTGTATTCATTTGGGAATGATATTGATGATGATGAAGCACGAATTATTTTTGAAAAATGGTTAAAAAAGAACGGGATTGTTTAAAGATAAAACAAAAAGGAGATTGCTATCTTATAAAATAGCAATCTCCTTTTATTATAGTAAATTTATTTACTTGCTTTCATTGCTTTATCTTTTGCACCAAAAGTGTATTTTAACATTGGTGGTGTAATCATTGTAGTTAAAATAACGACAATAACGATTGCTGTAAAGTAATCTTGTGCCAATAGACCTGAAGAAAGTCCTGTTCCTGCGATGATAAGTGCAACTTCACCACGAGAAACCATTCCAGCACCGATAATTGCAGAAGACTTAGCGTCAAATCCAGTCATTCGTGCACCGAATCCACAGCCGATTAATTTCGTTAATACAGCGATAACAGTTAATGCTAAGATGAACCAAATTTGATTGCCGATACCGTCAAATGTAATATTCATACCGATACTAACGAAGAATACAGGAACGAACATAGCGTAAGCAATTGGTTCTACTTTCTTTTCTACTTCATGTTTGTAGTTTGTTTGAGAAATTGCAATACCAGCAGCGAAAGCACCGATAATACCAGCAATTCCTAATAATTCGCCGAAATATGCGAATGAGAAACAGATGATAAGAGCCGCGCTCACGATAGACTCAGATACGCGCAGTGGTGATAACCAGCGCATAATCGCAGGAACACCTTTCCATCCGATTAAAATAATAGAAGCGAAGAATACTACTTTCTTCAAGATAACCATTGTTAAGTTAACATCATCAGTACCTAAGAAGCTCATTGCAAATGCTAATAAAATAACAACAAGAATATCATCAAATACAGCGGCTCCAAGCATCGTCGTACTTTCACGTGTTTTCATTTTACCTAAATCACGAAGTGTTTGTACGGAAATACTAACACTTGTCGCACATAGAAGTAATCCTAAGAATACAGCGTTTCCTTGTTCCATTCCCATCACAAGACCGGAAACGTAACCACCTACGAATGGAAGAATGATACCTCCGAGTGCAACTGCTAAAGAAGAATTACGATTTGCGTTTAATTCTTCTAAGTCTGTTTCAAGTCCAGCCATAAACATTAAAAGAATAACCCCGACATTACTTAATTGAGTTAGAAGCTCTGAATTTTCAATCCAACCTAATACAGCTGGACCGATAACGATACCGACAATTAATTTACCTAGTACAGAAGGTTGACCTAATCTAACACTAAGATCACCAGCAAGCTTTGTACTTAATAAAATAAGTGCAATTTGAAAGAAAAATTCGAATTCCATCTGATCCTCTCCTCGTCATTTTTAATTTTATCATACGATTTCTCGGAATTTGCCTAATGAAAATATGTAAAACCCATTAAACAAAAGGGTCTGATTACAAGTTCTTTTGAACTCGTAATTTGAACCTGTAATTAATATATAATAAAATTTATTAAAAATCAATGAAAAAATAGCAGATTTTCATGATGGAATTTGATTTAGGTATGAAGGGAATGGCTATATAATAAGAAGAAATAAGGCAATATTTTTAATGAATTGGAGAAGGAAACATGTTATTAAATAAACGCTTTACAATTGGAGAAATGGCAAAAATGCATAATATCGCAGAATCTACATTGAGGTATTATGATGAAAAAGGAATTTTTCATCCGTCCATTGTTGATCCTCAAACGAATTATCGTTATTATACAATCGATCAATTTTCACTGTTAGATACGATTAAATTTTTACGCCAGTTAAATATTCCGTTAAAGGAAATTAAGAAATATATTGATGAAAGAAATCCAACATACGCACTCAATTTACTGGAAAAACAACAAGAAATGATGCTGAAGAAACAAAGAGAAATTGAATATGCTTTAGCAAAAATGGAACATAGAATTCATTTAATTAAGGAAGCAACAAAAGCAAAAGCTGAACAAATGGTAATTAAAGAGATCCCGCAGCGGAAAATTACAGCAATTGCGGTTGCTCCAAATACGACGGATGATATGTTTGAGTACTACATCCATTCGTTGCAAAAAAATATGAGGCAAATGGATGATAGTTTATTTTCTGGAGATATTGGTGTAACTGTTGCGAAAAAAGGATTAATGCAAAATGAGTTTCAAGCATATAGTAGTGTTTTCATTCTTTTGGATTACATGCCCTTTCAAGTGAATAGTTCAGATGAAATTAAAGCAGGTATATTTGCCTGTGTATATCACCATGGGCCATATGAAGAAACTGATGAAACATATAAGAAATTAATAAAATATATTGATCAAGAAGGATATGAAATAGACGGAGATTCGATTGAGATTGCATTAATTGATTGGTCTGTAACAGAAAATCCAGAGGAGCAAGTAACAGAAATTCAAATTCCTATAATGAAAAAACAAAGCAATAAGTTATAGGACTCTTATAATTACAAATGAGCATCAAACGCGATAATTAAGTTACCTATTTTTTAATTCTCTATTGACCTTCAAGTTACTTGAAGGTTTAAACTGAGGAAAGAGAGTTGAAAAAAGGAGCATATTAGAGTATGGAAGCAACAGAAAAATTAAGAGAAAAACCGATAAAAAGTTTATTTATTTCTTATTTAATACCAGCTGTTCTAGGAATGGTATTAATGTCAGTTAATATTGTAATTGATGCGGTCATGATTAGTAGAGGAGTTGGGGCGAACGGTTTAGCAGGAGTAAACGTGGCTATTCCAGCGTTTTCGATTTTTTTCTCTATTTCATTATGGATCGGAATGGGCGGGGCAACGTTATATTCCATTGCATTAGGTGAAAATAAACGAGAAAGAGCAAGGTCTATTTTTACTCAATCCATGACGGTAGCAGTTGTTATCGTAGGTGTTTTAGCGGCTATTTGTTTATGGAGAATAGAAGATTTAGCGTACTTATTTGGTGCAAATGAAGTGATTTTACCATATGCGTTAGACTATTTACACGTATTATTAACATTTGGAATGATATACGTTTTAGAAAATATTTTAAGTACATTTATACGAAATGATGGAAATCCTAATTTAGCAATGGCAGGTCTTGTTGTAACGGCTGTATTAAATATAGTATTTGACTATATCTTTATTTTTATCTTTGGATGGGGGGTAACAGGTGCTGCTTCAGCGACTATTCTTTCGGCAGCGATTGGTTTCCTTGTATTATTAACTCATTTCTTTAGAAAAAGTAGTATTTTAAAATGGACGAAATTCCATTTTGAATGGGATACTGTCAAACAAATTATGGTGATTGGTTTCCCAAGTTTTACAGCAGAAAGTACGGTTGCAATCGTAACGATTGGTTTTAATATCGCATTCGTCCAATATGCAGGAGAAGTAGGAGTAGCTTCCTATGCGATGGTGAATAGTATTCATGCAATGGCATTACTATTATTCTTCGGTGTAGGTGCTGCATTGCAACCGATTGCTAGTTTCCATTACGGGGCAAACTTATCAGAAAGATTGCGTGAAGGATTGCAGTTTGCTGTGAAAATTGCTGTTGTACTTGGGGGCATTGCGATAATTGTCGGATTATTCTTCGGGAAATATATCATTGGTCTATTTGATGTCCAATCTCCAGAATTATTGGAGTTAACATTAACGGGTATTAGCTTATTCTTTATTCAATACGTATTTTTAGGCTATAACATTGTGTATGGAGAGTACTTCCAATCAGTGCGACAAACGAAGAAATCAGTACTGATTATAATGAGCCGAGGGTTACTATTTATCATTCCATTGTTATGGATTATGCCGAAATTATTTGGGATAAACGGAATTTGGCTCGTTATGCCAGTTGCTGAAGTAATGACAGCAATTATCGTATTTACGATGAATCGTATGAAACATCCTGTTCCATTAAATATGGCAGGAGAGAAAGAAGCGATATGATGAAGAAAATCCCCTTAAGCAATTAAGGGGATTTTTTTATTCCTTTAAACTAATCGCAAAAGATCCATCCGTTTCTTGAACAGAAGCGAAAGCAACGTTTTTAATATTTGTAATTCCTTTTTCTTTTAATTCTTTATATAACCATTTTTCATCTTTATGGATTAACTTTAAGTTATCGTATTGAATTTGTGAATCGACGATAAGTGCAATTGGTAATCCAGCATACTTAACATCTATGTTTAAATCTTTTGGAGTTAATGGTACAAGTTCTCTTTTTGGTAAAATACTAATAGCTCCGTTCGCTTCTAAAATGGCGTATTCAATTTCATGAACACTCGGATATCCTGCAACGCGAAGATTAGAAAGTAGTTCGGCAATGGGATATCTACTTTTTTGTAAGTTCTCAAAAATAATATCACCATGTTTAATTAAAATGATAGGGTGTCCGAGAATAAAACGATTTAGTTTGTTGAATAGGCTTAATTTTGTAAGGAGTAAATGTAAACATGTAATAACAACCATACCGAGAAATGCTTGTAAAGCACCAGAGACGGGTATGGCCTGGAAAGCTAAATAAGATAAAAAGATTATAGCCCCAAAATCATGAGGAGTTAGTTGTGCTAACGCGGATTTACCGAGTAACTTAAGCGATAGTAAAAATAAGATGAAAAAGAACGACACGTTACATAAAAAGAGAAGCAATAGAGACACTCCTTGGTGTAAAGTTGTACTTACTATTCCCGAAAGTAATATAAATATTACCTTTCAGAGGATAATTTAGGGTTTATTGGAATTTGTCTGTATACAAACAAATAAATGGATATTATCATGAAGGAAGTAAAAGAAAATAGGAGTATATGAGTATGAGAAAGAAGAAAATAATAAAGTGTATTTTAGTTGTTATAATGATTTGCGCCGTATATGCGGGGTTTTTACAATATCACATTTATAAGCATGGACATATGAATGCAAGTGACGATGCTGAGTACATAATTGTACTAGGATCGAAAGTAAATGGAACGAAACCATCTTATTCATTGCAATATCGTATTGATAAAGCAGCTGAATATTTAAAATCACATGAGAAAACAATCGCTATCGTATCTGGAGGACAAGGAAAAGGTGAAGACATTTCAGAAGCATTAGCAATGAAACAAGGACTAATAAAACAAAACATCGCAGAAGACCGTATTATAATGGAGGACAAATCTACGAGTACAGATGAGAATATTACATTCTCAAAACCGTTAATTCCAGCCGATATGAAAAAAGGTATAATCGTAACAAACGATTTTCATATGTTTAGAGCGAAAAAAATAGCTGCCAAACAAGGTTTACAATTAGAAGGTCTTCCGGCAAAAACACCGAAACCAATCATCATTCCATCGAATGTACGAGAATATTTAGCCATTACACAGTATTGGTTTATGAATCGAATATAGTGAAAGTGATCCCGTCTGAAACTTCAGACGGGATTTAATTTGAGGAAAATCTTACAAATATGTCACGTTAGTGAAAGGTAAAGCGATAGTTTCTAGAATGATTTCCTGACATAATGAAAGTAACAAAAACTATTTAGAGGTGAATCGGATGAAAGGAAATAATATTTTATCTTCGTTATGTTACTTTAGTATCTTTTTTGCACCATTTTTACTACCAATTATCGTGTACTTTGTTGCAGAAGATGAAGTGAAGTATCATGCGAAAAAAGCATTTTGGTCACATGTTTTCCCATACGCAATCTTATTTGGAGGACTAGCAGTATCAGGAATGTACGGTTTAGGTTTCAATCAATCTGACGGTGCTGGAATTGGAATGATTATCACATATGCAGTGTTCATTCTTGTAGGAATGTACTACTTCATTTGGAATATCGTAAAAGGTATTAAAGTTTTGAAAACGGCGTAATAAGACAAGAAAAAATTTCATTTAAATTACCATTAATATAATTTCATTTACCGTATTCATAGACGTTTTAAAAAAGAGCAATTCAAAAAGAATTGCTCTTTTTGTGCTTATAAGTTGTGAATATTGAAAAAGATGTGTTAATTTTTCATTATGAAGAGAAAAAGGAGTGATTTTCATGAATGAGATAATACATAAGATAGAGCAACACGTTTCAGTTCGTAAATATAAAGAAGAATCAATTCCGAAAGATGTAGTAGAAAAAATGGTGCACGCTGCACAGCATGCGGCTTCATCACATTTTGTACAGGCGTATTCTGTCATATATGTAACAAATCAGGAATTAAAGGCTAAATTAGCAGAGTTATCCGGAAATCGCCATGTGAAAGACTGCGCAGCATTCTTTGTTTGTTGTGCAGATTTAAAACGACTTGAAATTGCATGTGAAAAACATGGTACAGAGATAAAGCATGAAGGGGTGGAAGACTTTATCGTTGCGACGGTAGATGCTTCACTTTTTGCGCAAAACTTAGCGTTAGCAGCAGAGTCATTAGGATACGGTATTTGTTATATTGGTGGTATTCGTAATAATCCGAGAGAAGTGAGCGAATTGCTTCATTTACCAAATAAAGTATATCCTGTATTCGGAATGACAGTCGGTGTACCAGATGAAGAACATGGAGTTAAACCACGCTTACCGGTAGCAGCGGTTCTTCATGAAAATGGATATGATGAAAAGAAATATGATGAATTATTAAATGAATATGATGAAACGATGAACTCGTATTACAAAGAAAGATCATCAAACAAGAAAAGCGTAACATGGACGGAATCAATGAGTTCGTTTATGTCTAAAGAAAAAAGAATGCATATGAAAGAGTTTTTAAGTGAAAAAGGATTAAATAAGAAGTGAGTAAAGAGGCAAACCTGTGATGTGGGTTTGCCTTTTTTGAAAGGAGAAATACCTAAGGCCAGAAAGTTGTTTTTTCTTTCTGAACTTAGGTATTTTGTTTGTTATCATATACATAGAAATAAAAATTAATAAATTTTTACAAAAGTGATAGAAAATGAGAATGAAATACCAATAGTAAGTAAAGGCAGCTGCTAAAGGGGTACTGAGGAAGGAACATGCATATGATTTTCGATTCTGAAGAGGATTTAATTATAGCTATGAAAAAGCATGATCAAGATGCTTTGAAAGAAGTGATTGATCAATATGGAAAATTAATTTTGTACATTATTCATAAATCATTAAGTACCCCTACTGAAAAACAATATGTGGATGATTGTTATAACGATGTATTTACTGTTATTTGGTTTAATATCGACCAATTTGATACAGAAAAGGGAAACTTAAAATCTTGGATGATTGGTATTACTAAATTGAAGGCATTGGAATATAAAAAGAAAGTATATAAAGAGAATAAAATCGATAAGGACGTAGAAATAGATACAAGTGTCCATGATAGGTATGAAATAGAACAAGAAGAAGAGATTATGGAAATTGTTCAAGATTTAAATAAGAAAGATCGATATATCTTTTTAAAGAGGTATATTGATGGATATTCCATTGACGATATTGCAAAAGAATTAAAAGTAACGGCGGATTATATATACAATCGAATTTCTCGTGGGAAGAAAAAACTTCAAAAACTGTGGAAAAGGAGTGTGTAATATGGATAAAAGATTATTATCGATGTTAAATGAGCTCCAATATTCAGAAGAAGAAATTACACGTTTAGAGAAAGAAGCGAATGAATCTATAAATATAGATAAGTATTATGTGAAAAACGGGGAGTTATTGAAGAAATTAACGGTGCAAATGTTGGAAGAATCAGTTCGGAAAGAGTTGCAAGAAGGAGAGGAAATACAATGTGAAATATTAGTGGAAGAAGGAAGTCTTGTAAATTCTAAAGTTATACCTAATATATTAACCACAGGTGCTACATTTTATTATTACATTGTTTTAACTAATACAAAGTTACAAATTATAGCGTTAGATTGTTATTTTAAAAAGTTAAATGAATACAGTGTATTAGTAAACTCAATTCAAGCAGTTTCGCAACATAAAAAAATGAAAAATGTATATGGAATTAAAATAAATAACAATTATATACAATTAGGAAGTAAAGAGTATAATCAAGAATTAACAGTTTTAATTGGAAAGCTAAAACAATGTGGAGTGAAAGAAGAGAGATATAAAGATTTCGAAAAAAGTTGGATGATTTTTTTCAATGTGTTTGTAATAGCGATAGCTGGGCTTCTAGTTTTAAAATATTTAATGTGAAAATAAAAAGCGGCATAATAGCCGCTTTTTATCGTTTGGTTAGTATTTTATTTATGATTTTGTATTTTGAAAAACTTACTTATAATAAATGCAAACTTTCAATAAGAAGATACATACCCGTGCAACTTAAAAGGATGTACGTAAATATTTTGAAAATTCGTTGATTAAGCCATTTGAAAATAATTTGCCCTATATACAAACCTAGAAATACGATTGGAATAGCGTAAAAACTTGATTCCCAAATTGTTTTGTTTGTGCCAGTAAAGAGTATTTGAGTTAGTAGGCTAATGAAATATATAAATAGATAAAAAGCTAAAGTAGTTGCTCTCAATTTCTCTTTTTTCGTATCAGTTCCTGTAAAGTAAAGTAACAGGGGTGGTCCTGGCATACCGATACTTGTCGTTAAAAGACCGGATAATCCGCCCACTAAGAAATCTCTAGATTTTGTTGATTTAATCTTAAAGTTGCATATTAGCATCAACGTTAATAGTAAAAGCAGGATGCTAATTGCTAATTTAAAAGTGTTGATGTTAATGGAAGTGAAAATGAAAATGCCAAAAGGAACACCAACTATACTTCCGAAAATTAATCTTTTCAGTAGTATAAAATCAATATCTATTCTTATTTTCCAAATGAGTGATATGGAAATAATTAATGATAAAATGATATTTATTTGTATAGCTTCTTGTGGTAGAAATAACATGAGTAAGAAAGGTGTTGCCATAATAGAAAAGCCAAAACCTGTACTTGTTTGTAAAATAGAAGCTACTAATATAATACATATGAAAATGAATATAATTTCCAAAATAGCCCCCCTACATAATCAAATTTAATAAATATTTTAACATAAAGTGAAACTTTAATCAGTGGGAGGCTTACTGCACGGCAAATAGCCGCTTTTTATGTTGCATTTAATATTCTAATGATGATCCTGTAGTTTTAAAGTATTTTTCTCGTGAAGGAGTCATTACCCGGATTGCTAATAAACAGGAAAGGAAAAGAATGAGTAACGAGCTACTTATTACAGTAAATTGAACGGAAAGAAATTGTGCGGATGCCCCAATTGCTAAAACGAAAAAGATTTGGATGAAATTTTTTATGGAATCAAACACGCTATCGATACGTCCTATCATATATATAGGGATGTTATTTTGATAAAATGTTATAAAGCCAGTACCAGCAAATGATGAAGAAATACCAAGTAAAATGAAACCACCTGCTGCGACTATAAATGAATTTGAAAAGGCGAAAATTACATAGCCTATTGCTGTGAAAATCATACCTAATCCGATACAATGTTGAATTGGTAATCGTTTGGCAAAGAGAGAGACGAGAAATGAACCGGAAACGTAAGCAGCGCCAGTTATACTAACAAGCATACTGTATTCTATATCGGTTAAAAACAGTACTTGCCTCGTAAAAACAACTTCTTGTGAATCGAGTGCCATAGAAACAAGCATAGTCGCTTGAAATAAAACGAATATGAGAATAATGTACGTTTCTGTTCGAGCGAACGAAAAAACTTGTTTCCAATCACTTCGTAATGTTTGTACAAAAGTATTTGCAACTTCTTCGTTTTGCTTTGTTTGTAATGTAATGTTTGGCAAGAAGTAAATGAGAATGGTAGAAAGTAGAAATGAAAGTGAGTTGCAGTAAATAACAAAGGCTGCTGAGTACGTGGTGAGAAGTATTCCAGCAAGAGCTGGACCGATAATAAAAGCCCCGTTTGTACATAGGCTATTCCATGCATTAAATTGAGCGCGCTCTTCAGCTCGTATGAGCATTGTTTTATAAGTAAATGAAGCTGGATCGAAAAATGATGTAGCGATGCGAGTTAAAAAGATGAACATATAAATGGCCCAAATAGAATCAAATAATGGAATACAGCCAATGAGAGCTGCTCGAATTATATCTGTGATGAGCATAATGGACCGTTTGTTTAATCGATCTACTATACTACCAGACCATATTTTTGTAACAACAGTGGCGATTGGACCAACAATCCATAATCCTGCTACAGCAGCAGGTGAGTTTGTGCTATTTAACACCATTAAGTTTAGAGCGATGAGATACATAAAATCACCTAAACGAGAAATTCCTGTTCCCGACAATAATAATAATTTATTTTTCATGAATAAATGGTCCTTTCTTTCATTGTTTTTTAATCCTGCAGGAAATAGCGTATTCCTCTTCAGAGTTTGATTGACGAGCGGTTTTGTTTTCCCAGCGTAATAAAACTTGTGTAATCTCCCAAGTAAGCTGTTGTAATTCCTCTGGAGTTAAAAATAAATGAGATACAATATGACTACCTGTATTCGTTCCTTCTGTGCCGCTTTCTTCAATATAGAAATGAGCAGCTTTTGCTTTATAATATTTTTCAATAATCCCTCGTTTTTCCTTCGTTTCTACTAATTCAAGCAACCCTCCATCATATAAAATTTGAACGTGATAATGTACGCTTCCAGCAGATTTATTTAGTTTAGTAGCAACTTGTTTTGCAGTAAGTGCTTCATCTTTTAAAAGGTGAAGAATTTGAATGCGAGTTGCATTGGAAATGAGCTTCTGCTGCTCAGCTGAAATAGTAAGTCTATCGTCAAACATTATGGCACCCCTTTTCTTATAATCTAAATTTATTGTACATTCTAAAAAATTAGAACGTAAGGAAAATAAATCGTCTTTTTCCTCTTTATTTCGACATAAATAAAAATAGCATGTTTATAAACATGCTATTAAGTAGAAGGAGATTCTTCATTAAATTCCCCGCGATAAAATAAAAACAGCCATATAAAACTTACAAAAATACAACATATAGCTAATAAACTGCCAATCATTTGAGGAGAAAGAATTTCTAACAGCCCTCCTGTAAAAAACATCGATAACTGAATAAGAGATCCGTAAATAGAATAATGGAATGAAAAAACTTTACCTATCATATTTTCGTGTGTGTAAGTTTGAAGTAATGTCGTATCAAGTGGAACGATGATTCCTCCTGCTATACGCATACAGAATAAAGTAATGATACCGATAATAAGTTGATCGGATAGAATGAATCCGAGAAAGAAAATTCCTTGTAATAAGTAGGCCCAACCGAATACTTTTTTCATTTTTTCTTTATTATGGGATATATAAAGATTAACGAGAAGGCTTCCTATCATAAGTCCAGCCCCTTGAACCGTATATAAAATCCTAATGTTTGTATGGAAAATTTTTCCGGCATAGATCGTTAGAAGTAGTTGATAAGCGCCTCCAATAATCCCCCATGAAATGCCGACAAGAATTAATGTTAAAATGATTTTTGTTTGTAATATGTATGTATAACCACCTTTTATATCAGTGAAAAATGCATTGTTCTTGTTACAAGTATCATGAGCAGGAATACTCATATTATAAATAAAATAGGCTGAAAGAAAGTATGATAGGCTATTTACTAAAAAAGCGAACTCAATATGTAAAGATTGTGCAATTACTCCGCCCAAAGAAGCCCCCATGATAGACATAAAACCATTAATTGTACTAGAAAGAGAGTTAGCAGTTACGAAATGATTTTGGTGTACGATATTTTTTAGGGTTGCTTGTTTAGCCGGTTCAAATAAACAAGCAAGTACAGATAAACATATATTAGCAATGAAAATAATCTCAATTTTATAGCCTGCGAGTAAGTATGTAAGGACTAGAATTCCCCGTGTAATATCGGTAAAAATCATAATATTCTTTTTAGAGAAACGATCTACAATTCCGCCTATGAATGGACTAAGAAGAAGCTGTGGTAAACCTTTACTTATAAAAGTAAGTGCGATTATAAACGGCGATTCCGTTATGCTGTAGACAAATGTTAATAAAGCTACCGTATGGAACCAATCCCCAAGTACACTTAATGTTTGCCCATAAAATAGTTTATTGAAGTTTTTATTTGTTTTAAGAAGTGTGGAATAAGAAACGGACATAAATAGATTATTCCTTATGTAATGACGATGTTTGAATTTGTTCTTTCCACTCACTCAAATACACTTTTTCCGCTGTAGGAAGTCCAACAGGTAATTGTGCAATCAATTCTAAACTATTTCCATCAGGGTCGTTAAAGTATACGGCTGCATGTGCTAATTCCGGAAAAACAATCGGTTCAATTGGTTCCATTCCAAAGTCTTTTCGTGCTGAAATTCCTTTTTGATTTAGCCAATGAATCGCATTTTCTAAATCATGTAAACTTACTTGAAAGGCGATATGTCGTAAAGAGGGGTGATAATTCACTTTGTATTCTGTGCCTTCCCAAAGGCCGAGCCAGCTCTCATTTTCTTTAATCCAAAAGAAAGCAATATTATCTCCTCTTTTATATAATTTTAGCCCTAGTGATTCATAGAAAGGTATTGATACTTTTAAGTTGCGGACAGGTAAATGTGCTTCGTAAAGACCTCTAATCATTGTAATCCCCCTTAGTAAAAATGTTTCTTATTCCATAGTAAACAATATGTTGCTAGTTGAAATCGCAAATAAGAGGGATATAAATTCATACGAAAGTATGAAAAAAACAGCTCAAATATGAGCTGTTTTTCTATAGTTTTTAGTTCATTTGTCAAGGATAGGATATATTAATATCCGTATCCGCCGCCACCCCAACAGCTACATCCGATGATGATTAGAAGGATGAATAGTACGATAAGCAAAGCAAATCCACCGCCGAAACCAGCGCAACTTCCACCATAACTCATATGTTTTCCTCCTTTTTAGTAAGTTAATCTATATGGTTCATGGACTACTATATACAGTATGTTTTTTGTATAGAAAACGAGCCAGTCTCATTTATAATTAGACAAATGCCTGTAGATTCATTAGGATTGTATGTTAGTGATTTGTAAATAAACCTTTACATGATTCGTAATTTAGGCATAGAAAAATAAAAAATTGTAAAAAAAACCATTTTTTTATTTTTTTATGAGAGAATATGTACTATAATTTTACAAGTAATATTATGGGAAAAGGGAGTTTTAGTATAGAGATGGAGATGGGACAATTACAAAATAAAATAGAAAACAAAAAGAAAGAATTAATTCAACTTGTTGCGAGACACGGATTGGATCATGATAAAGTTTTGTTATTTAGTCGTGATTTAGATATACTAATTAATAAGTTTATGAATATAAAAGACAAAGTGCATAAATAAAAAATTTATAGTTTTTTATATTAAGATGTTTCACAGAAAGGAGAGGACAGTAATTGGAACATTTACAGGAAGAATTGTATAAACAAATAAAAGAAGAAAAAGGTACAGTTACAATTTTCTTAAAGAGTGGCGTTAGAATAGTAGGAGAAGTTGTTGGAGTAGATAAATTTACAGTTTTAATTTTAGTGGATGGAAAACAACAGCTTATTTATAAGCGGGCTATATCAACAATAATGAAATAAGACACTCTTGTTGAGTGTCTTATTTCATTATTGCTTGCATGCCCCAACATCAATGCCGGCAGCAATTAACTTCTTTTCTCCATCTTGTTCAATAATTTTTTGTAATTTAGATAGGAAAGAATCAAAGTTTGTATGCTTTGCTACTTGGAATGTCATTTTATGTTCAATTGGTAGCCACGTATCAATATCAGCTTCGTTATGCTGGATTTTCACCTCAAGTTTATCGAGTGCATTAGCAACTTTTGCTTCGTACGTTTCTTTTGCTTCAAACTCCATCCATAAGTCATATAATTCCTCACCGAGAGAACCTGTTAACGTTTGTTTAATATTTAAAATAGCTTCTAGTTCATTTTTTTGTTTTTGTAGCTGTAATTCGTGACTATTCATCGTATCAAATGCAGGGATATCACCAGCTTCGGCTTCGACTAGGTCGTGAATAATAACCATTTTAAGTAATTTCTCAATATTTACTTTTTGATCCAAATAAGGTTCAACTAAAATGGCCATTAGAGACATACGCCATGTATGTTCGGCAACACTTTCTTGACGCCCGTTGGAAAGCCAGCTATGTCGCATTTCATATTTTAGTTTTTCTGCTAATGCAATGACTTGTAAAATGTTGTGTTCCATCGTGAGCCTCCTCATGTTTTTATACCATAATTCTAATATAGAAATGAAATGTGTCAATTTCATGAGTATATTGCGATAAACAGATGGTAAGCGTATAATACATGTTATATGTGAAAACGTATTATTAAAATAAAAAAATGTTATATGAAAATGGAAAGGAAAGGGCAGAAATATGGGAGAAAAAAATCAAGTATTAGCTAGACCACAAAGAAGAAAAAGGAAGTTTGATATTTCTAGCCCAGTGGGCATTATAGTAGGTTTCATCATAGTGATAGCGGCGATTATGCTTGGCGGCGGTGGAATAAAAGCTTTCAAAAACTTTTTAGATATTTCATCTATTTTAATTGTCATAGGGGGAACAACAGCGACAATTGTTGTGGCATATCGATTTGGAGAAATAAAAAAATATACGAAAAGTATTTTCACTGTTTTACATAGAAGAGAAGAAGATTTAGAACAGTTAACGAATTTGTTTGTTGATTTTTCGAAAAAGTCTAAAAAGAACGGCTTGCTTTCTTTAGAGGTTGATGGAGAGCAAGTAGACAATCCTTTTATTCAAAAAGGAATTCGATTAATGTTAAGCGGTTACGATGAAGATGAATTAAAAGAAGTGTTATTGAAAGATATTGAAACGGAAGTGTATGAGTTAAGAAAAGGAGCGGCATTATTAGATAAAATTGGTGATTTTGCTCCAGCTTGGGGAATGATTGGTACGTTAATCGGTCTTATCATTATGCTCCAAAACTTACAAGATACATCGCAAATTGGTACAGGGATGGCAGTTGCGATGTTAACGACATTATATGGGTCTGTACTTGCGAATATGATTGCAATCCCTCTGTCGGAAAAAGTATACCGTGGTATTGAAGATTTATATACAGAGAAGAAGTTTGTAATAGAAGCAATTTCAGAATTGTATCGCGGACAAATCCCTTCTAAATTAAAGTTGAAACTGGATACATACGTATACGAAACAAAGGTAAAAAAGGTAAAAGGAGCAGCCTAATATTTCAAGGAGTGGTATGATGAGTAAAGGACCGCAAAAGGGATCGCCTCGTTGGATGACGACTTTTACAGATTTAACGATGTTATTATTAACTTTCTTCGTATTACTAGTTGCTACATCAAAGCAAGATGCAGTAAAATTGTCAAAGATGCTTGAAAAGTTTAGTGATACGGGGCAAGTAGATGCAAAAGTAATGGAAAATACAATACCAGATATTTCACATGAAAAAAATGATGAAAAAATGATCTCAAAAAAGAGAATGGATGAATTATATAAGAAGTTGAAAGCGTATGTAGATAATAACGGTATTAGTCAAGTGAATGTATATCGAGAGGATACAGGGGTAAGCGTCGTTATAGTAGATAATTTAATATTTGATACAGGCGATGCGAACGTTAAGCCCGAAGCGAAAGGGATAATAAGTCAATTAGTTGGATTTTTTCAATCCGTACCTAACCCAATTGTTGTAGAGGGACATACAGATAGTAGACCTATTCATAACGAGAAATTCCCTTCTAATTGGGAGTTATCTTCAGCACGAGCGGCAAATATGATTCACCATTTAATTGAAGTGTATAATGTGGATGATAAAAGGCTAGCTGCGGTAGGATATGCAGACACAAAGCCAATTGTACCAAATGATTCACCGCAAAACTGGGAAAAAAACCGTCGCGTTGTTATTTATATAAAAGAGTAGTATATTATTATTTTAATAATAAAATAATAAAAATACGAAAATTCTTTTAAAAAAATATTAAATTTTATCATTTTATTTTGTATAATGAGTGAGAATGATAAGGTGAAATATTAAGATATATTTATACATAGAAGGAGAGAATTAAAAAGAATGGCACATAAAATTTTAGTAGTAGACGATGCGATGTTTATGCGAACGATGATTAAAAACTTATTAAAAAGTAATGCTGAATTTGAAGTTATCGGCGAAGCAGAGAATGGGGTAGAAGCAATTCAAAAGTATAAAGAACTTCAACCTGATATTGTAACATTAGATATTACTATGCCAGAAATGGACGGGCTTGAAGCATTAAAAGAAATTATTAAAATTGATTCAAGTGCAAAGGTTGTTATTTGTTCTGCAATGGGACAACAAGGTATGGTATTAGATGCAATTAAGGGCGGGGCAAAAGACTTTATTGTAAAGCCATTCCAAGCGGATCGTGTAATTGAAGCTTTAACAAAAGTAGCAAATAGTTAATATAGAAGGGGTGCCACAAGGAATCAAAACAGTGATAGCGGATCGACGTGTGGCCCCCTTTTTTCTCATTATAAAACACTAAATTGTTATACATGAATGAAATGTTTGTTAGACAGGTAGGGGATAAAAATGCAAACAGATCTATTAAATATATTTTTCGAAGAGTCAGAAGAACATTTACAGTCGCTAAATGAAAATGTGCTAGTGTTAGAGCAAAATCCTGCTGATATGGATGTTGTAGGAGAAATATTCCGCTCCGCTCATACATTCAAAGGTATGTCTGCGAGTATGGAATTTACAGAGATGGCTGATTTAACGCATAAGATGGAAAATGTGTTAGATGAAATTCGTCATGGAAATATAGTTGTAAATGCGGATATTATTGATGTGATTTTTGAGTGCATTGATAATTTGGAGAAGATGGTTGCAGATGTGCAACAAGGTGGAATGGGCAATATTGATGTAGTGTCAACTAAACAGAAATTAGAAGCATTATTGAACGGCAATGTAGAAACTCCTAAGGAACATATAGAGCAAAATCATATAGACAACGATGATGCAGTTTCACATGAAGTGCATATAACAGTTGAACAGCAAGCAATTTTAAAAGCAGTACGTGCCATTATGTGTATTGAAGCATTGCAGAATGTAGGGAATATACAAAAAACAGCTCCGAGTATTGAAGAAATTGAAGCAGATGCTTTCGGATTTGAATTTACAGTATTTATGGATACTGATTGTAGTATAGAAGAATTGAAACAAGTAGTACTTCATGTTTCTGAAATTGAGAAAGTGGAAGTAAAGCAAGGAGAACCTATATCGAGGGAAGTAGCTTCTAAAAAAGTCGTGACACAAGAAGTTGTGCAAGTAGAAGAAAAGCTACAACCTGCTGTGGTTACGCAAGTAAAATCACCGATAGAGGCAACGAATCAACCTTCAAGTACTATGCCAGCTAAAAGTACTACAAAAACGAAAAATGCTAAAGTGGAGAATCGTTCAATTCGTGTTCAATTAGAGAAAATCGAAAGATTAATGAATATGTTTGAAGAAAGTGTAATTGAACGTGGGCGCATTGATGAATTGGCTCAAATAATTCAAAACAAGGAGCTAATTGAACATTTAAATCGATTAGGCGATATTTCAAAAGATATTCAAAATGTACTATTAAATATGCGTATGGTGCCGATTGAAACTGTGTTCAATCGTTTCCCGCGTATGGTACGTATGTTAGCGAAAGATTTAGGGAAAAAAATCGATTTACAAATTACAGGTGAAGATACTGAAGTAGATAAAATTGTTATTGATGAAATCGGCGATCCGCTCGTTCATTTAATTCGAAATGCAATCGATCACGGTGTTGAAACTGTTGAAAAACGACGTGATGCAGGTAAAAATGAGACAGGTACGATTAAATTAGAAGCCTTTCATAGTGGAAATCATGTCGTTATTCAAATTACGGATGATGGAAACGGTATTAATAAAGGGAAAGTATTAGAAAAAGCGATTAAAAATGGCGTTGTAACTGAAGCGGATGCGAATAGATTAACAGATCGTGAAGTGTTTGATCTTATTTTCCAACCGGGATTTAGTACAGCTGAAGTTGTATCAGATCTTTCTGGACGCGGTGTCGGATTAGATGTTGTAAAACATACGATTCATAGTTTAGGTGGACATTTAATTATTGATTCTGAGGAAGGAAAGGGAAGTACATTTAGAATTGAACTTCCATTAACGTTATCTATTATTCAATCTATGCTTGTTCAAACGAATGATAAGCGTTATGCTTTACCTCTTGGAAATATCGTTGAAGCAATTCGAATTAAGAGAGAAGACATCCAATCCTTACAAGGAAAAGATGTGTTAAATTATCGTAATCAAATTATTGAAGTGAAACATTTAAGTACTGTATTTGGTGAAAAAACAGTAGATGAGGCGTTTGCGTCATATGATGGTCAAATGGTTCCTGTGTTAATTGTTCGTAATACACATCGCAGCTATGGACTTATTGTAAACACAATTATCGGTCAAAGAGAAATAGTCTTAAAGTCATTAGGTGACTTCTTTGCAGAGAGTTCTAACTATTTCTCTGGTGCGACGATTCTCGGTGATGGACGAGTGGTCCTCATTTTAAACCCAGAAGGTTTATAATAGGAATGAAGGAAAGCTCCCCACTTGTATACAATTGGGGAGCTTTTTGGCTAATCGTTACTAATCTAATAATGGGAATACATACATATTAACGTTTTATATAATAAGTTTGCTAAAATCAAATGAGAGTTTATATTATTTGATAGAAAAACAGAAATGAGGAGGCAGGGAAAATGCCTGAGCAACACACAAAAGGGGATACGAGCACGATTGTGCTAGAAAAAGAAAATGAGCATTTAACGCCTCAAGAATGCGATATTCTTGGCGAAATTGCAAATATATCATTTGGTTCAGCTTCGACTGTATTATCAACGATTTTAAATAGGCAAGTAAGCATTACTGCTCCTCGCATAGAGTTGGTAGATTTATATGATTCAAGAGATGTCGAAGTTCCACATGTTGTATTAAACATTCATTTTACAAAAGGATTAGATATGGAAAACCTTCTTGTTCTTAAACAAGATGTTGCATTGTCCATTGCTGATTTAATGATGATGGGAACAGGTGAAGTGGAGGATGGAAAAGAACTTGGTGAATTAGAACTAAGTGCTGTACAAGAAGCGATGAATCAAATGATGGGATTCGCAGCTACATCTATGTCGGAATTCTTCCAAGATACAGTAGATATGTCTCCGCCGACGATTAATGTTGTAAAGTTATCAGAAGAAATGGAGAAAATCTCTGAAATCGATGGGAATCATACGATTGTTAAAGTGTCGTTTGATTTAAAGATAGATAATCTTGTAAACTCTAAACTTGTACAAATTGTTTCAGTTGAGCATGCGAAACAAATGGTAAATAAATTAATGCAATTATCTGGTGGAGTAGAAGAAAAAGACGAGCCAGCAGAAGTAGTGGAAACTGAGATTGTAGAAGAAGTTGAAAAAGAGCATTTAACACAAGAAGAGAAAGATGTGCTTGGTGAAATTGCAAATATTTCAATTGGTTCAGCTTCAACAGTATTGTCAACGCTTTTAAATCAGCCAGTTACAATTAGTACACCAAATGTGGAAGCAATCAATGTTCGTCATTATGATGGAGTACCAGTACCATTTGTTATTTTAAATGTCGACTTTGTTGAAGGGCTAAAGAATGAGAATGTATTCGTATTTACGAAAGATGTCGCCTTAACAATGGTAGATTTAATGATGATGGGAACAGGGGAAGTTGACCCAGAAAAAGAGCTTACTGAATTAGAACTGAGCGGTATTAAAGAAATTATGAACCAAATGATGGGTCATGCTGCTACGGCGATGTCAGAAATGTTTCAAGAAAAAATGGACATGACGCCGCCAAATGTTAAATTTGTAACGTTAAAAGAAGAAATGGAATATTTGGGAGAGTCAATGGAAGTGGACGAACTCGTTCAAATTACATTCAATCTTGAGATTGGCGATCTGCTTCAATCGAAAATGTATCAAATTTTGCCAATTTCTGAAGCGAAAGAAATGGTAAGGCGACTTCTGTATCCGATGGTGGAAGAAGAGGTTGTCACAGAAGAAATTGAAGAAGAAAAAATTGTAGAACCAGTTGTGCAACCTATTGAATTTAAAGAAGTAAAACAAATGGAACCAGTATATATGGACACGTCCATTCTACAAAATGTAGAAATGAACGTGAAATTTGTATTTGGAAGTACAGTGAAAACGATTCAAGATATATTAAGTTTACAAGAAAATGAAGCAGTTGTACTAGATGAGGATATTGATGAACCAATTCGTATTTATGTAAATGATGTATTAGTGGCGTATGGTGAACTTGTAAATGTAGATGGATTTTTCGGAGTAAAAGTGACGAAATCACTATAAGGCATTGAAATAGGAGTTTGAACTAGTAGATGAAAAACGTAAAGTTTTTTCTAATGAGTTGGCTATGCATACATGTATGCTTGTTCTTCCCCTTGCAAAGTCAGGCTGAGGAACAAATTGAGTCAGATCAAAAAATAAATGAAGTGAATGTACAAGAAGACAATAAGGAATCTCAAGAATCGTCAGAGCAAGTGGAAACGAAGCAATATGAAGAGAAACAAAAAGAAGAGAAACAAAAAGAAGCAGAACAACAAGAAGTAGCAAATAAACAATTGAGTGAAAGAAAGATAGAAACGGAACTGGGAATTATTACAGTAAATAAGCCGGAGCTTAAAGTTGGCGAAGAAGTGCGGATTGCTGTAGAACCAAATGGGAAAAATATTCAAAGTATGAAAGGTATATTGCAGTTACAAAAAAATGGCGAGCAATATGCGCAAGAAAGAATGTTATCTTTTGAGTATGATGAAGAAACGAAGAGCTGGGTTGCTAACTATAAAGCAGGGGATTTTGATTTGCAAGGTGATTGGAATCTTCAGCTCGTTCAAAGTTACAAAGAGAATGAGAAAGAAGAGCTCATAAAAAATGAAGTGAAAGTCCCGCTCATTCGTATTAAAAATGAAACGCCAACTATAGATAAAGAATTGCCAAAGTTACAGAAAGTTACTATTGATGAAGTAAAAGAGAACTTAGTTGAACGAAAACAGGGAGATTCTATACATATACAAGTAAAAGCGTCAGATATAGAATCGGTTGTAAAAGAAGTGCGCGTTACATTAAAAGGGAAAGAAAATAAAGAGCTTTCCTTTTTATTAGACTACAACAAGCATGATATGGATTGGCAAAAAGTATTTGAAATAACAGAAGCATTGCCGGCTGGGCCATACGAATTACTTGTAGAGATAATAGATGCAGCAGGTAATAAACTTGTTGAGGAAAGTGAATATACCATTTCTGTTTTGGCGCCAAAAAACGAAGATGATAAAAAGATAGAAGAGAAAGAAGAAAAATTAGATAATAAACTAGAAAATGAATTAGAAGATAAGAAAGAAAATGAGAAGCAAGAAGATTCGAAAGTCAAAAACCCGCTTCCAGAAGAAAATTTACCAGTCGTTCAAATTCCGAAGCAAGATGAGATAGTAAATAAGTTTATAAAAGAACCGTTGAAAGAGAAAGAGGAATTTACTTACGTTATAAAAGAGCCGTTCGAAGACAACAAGGAAGTACATAAGGCGAAGGACCAAAAAGAGAAAAATAACAAACAAGTTGCCTCTAAAAAGAAAGAACAAAAAGAAGAACCGAAAGACAAGAAAGAAGAAAAAGGTGAACAGGGAGTGCAAGCTTCTGATGTGTTTACTATCATGTCAGGTTTATTCGTACTGTTTTTAGTTTTAAAGAGTAATAAAGAATGGGGCTAATTATTTCATAGTAGTGGAGGCGCTTAAATGGAGATTAAACGTACGACAATTGAAGATAAGGCGTTACAACCATTAAAACAGCCTGCAGCTATTTCGGAGCATGAAATCCAGAAAGAACGAAAGCGTAGCAATTTAGTGTTTACTGGACAGTCTAAAATTATTTCGAAAAATAATGAAATAGGTATTTTACTTGCAAGTTTAAGTGATGGAAAGATTATGAAGGAAATGCTTTCTAAAGAGATGGATACAGTGTTACAACTTTTTAAAAAGTTACACACGTTATCTGGAGAAGGTAAGCAAACAGAAAAAATATTTGAACAAGTAATTAGAAGCCTACAAGGGCTTGTTAAGCAGGCGCATATAAAAGAACTTCCTTTGTTAGATGGAACGTATGATTTCGCTGAAGTACAACTATCATTTGGTAGAAAAGTACATATTCCGTTACTAGATGTGAGTGCACTTATCTCTAGAGTGGAAAGTGATTCTTCAGAAGGAAATATAAATTTGATGGTAACGGTTATTACTGCTTATATAACGAAATTGTCTAACGAAACAATTTTAATTAGTGTTACAGACCGCATTGCTAAAGATCGGGATGTAAGTGTATGGAGAGCGCTTGCGGAAATGAACATGACACAATTATCACAGGCATTGAAACAAACGATGCAAGAACATAAATGGTCTATGACGTTTCTTTTTCTCTTTATATGGATTGTCGGTATTATTTTAATTCGAGTTATGTAAAAAGGTCGTCACTCCATTGTGACGACCTCTTTTATATTTTTTCGTAGAAGAATGTATCAAATCGCTGAAGATTGTAACGTTCGGGTGTTAAAATTTGTTCCGTACTACCAACAAATAGTACACCGCCTTTTCGTAAAGAACGACTAAATTTTTCATAAAGTTTTACTCTTGCTTCTTCTGTGAAATATATCATTACGTTGCGACAAATAATCAGATCATAATTTGTATCGAATGACTGCATTAAAAGGTCATGTTGTTTAAACGATACGTTTTGTTTAATGTTTTGATGCAATGAATATATATCATTCTCTTTTGTGAAATGACGTTCTTTCAAATCATTAGGTAATTCCTTTAAAGAACGTTCAGTATATTGACCGCGTTTTGCGGTTTCTAAAATATGAAAATCAAGATCTGTTGCTTGAATTTCAAAACGAAATGGAGCTAGATGCTTTGATAAAATTAAAGAGAGTGTGTACGGTTCTTCACCAGCAGCGCAAGCGGCACTCCATACCTTTAATTTTCCGCTATTTTGTTCGAGTAATTTTGGTAGTGCTTTCGACTCTAAAGTTTGCCATCGTTCTTTATTTCTAAAAAACTCTGAAACGTTAATTGTAATGTAGTCAATAAAATTTAAAAATAAATTTTGATCAGCGCGTAATTTATTTAAAAAATTAGTGTAGTTTTCGAAGCCTTTTCTCGAAATGAAAGCATCGATTCTACGGCGCATTCTATCTTGTTTATACGAAGCGATATCCATATTGAATTGTTGTTTAAAACTCGCGATAAAATGATCATAATCTTGTTCAATTATCATATTTACAATGGGCACAATAATGATATTGTGCCTCCCCCTTTACATCATACGAATTTTTTGTTCAAAGCTTTTTTTCATTTGCTTTTCATGTAATCCTGGTAAATCATAAATGACAGCATCAATACCTGCTTCTTTTGCAACATCGACAGGGATGACAGATGTATGTTTGTCCCCATTATAAAAACAGAGAACTAAATCAGTGTCTTCAATAATTTGTTTAACAAAAAACATATAATCTGATCGGTAAATGGAGTCAGAAGGATGATCGAAAGCAACATATTCGGCTCCGTGTTTTTTTAAGTAATCAACGACTTCTTGAAATTCATCTGTTATTGCTTGCAATGGTTGCAGCGTGTAAAGGCATAAATTTTGAGCGAGTCTTTCATTCTCAACGAAAAAACGAAGAACCTCATTTTCAATAGATTTATAACATAATATGTAAATTTTATGTTTGTGAGCATAGTCAGTTAAAAATTTTTTAATTTCTTCTTGATCTAATGCTGTTAATTGATTTGAACCACAAAGGAAAATATTCATAGAATTGTGCCACCTCATGCTAAATTGTAACATATCTTTTATAAAAAATAACTGCAAAATATTACTGTTCAGAGTATAATTATAAATAACTGGATTTTACGATTAAGTTTAGGAAGAAATAAAAAAATAAATAGGTGATATATATGCTACGTTCTATCTCGCATAATCCAATTTTATCGCATATACCGCCTGCTACTCAAATGCCGAAAGAAGCAAATGTCAGGACAGGACTTGCATTTTCGGATAATTTGCATGCAGATCCGAAAAAAGATAAATTACTAGAACAAATGGAAGCGTTTGTCGATAATATTGGAGAAATTAAAGAGAAAATTGAAATGGAATTAACGCTTGATAATGTAATGGAATACAAAAATACAGTAAAATCATTTTTGAATTTTTACGTTGATAATGTATTGCAGTATAAAGATGTCATGTCTCGTCACCCACGTTACGGATATTCACAGAAAATGACGATTGTGAAACAGGCAGAAATGGGATTGAATGAATTAGAAGATGTTATGAATTTAATTAATACGAAAACAGGACATTTAGAAATGTTAAATCAAATTGGAGAAATCCATGGTTTAATTGTGAATTTAGTCTTGTAAAAGAAAGGAAGCTATATGTACATACAATTATATGAAAAACTCGTTATTATTCAAAAAGCGTATGAAAATATTCAAGCGCTTGGAGAGCAAATATATGAGAATTTAAAAAATAAAAATGTAAATGCAGTTCAAAAGTTACAAGTAGAGCAATTGCAGTACATTGATGGTTTAAAAGGGTTATCAAGCTCATTTGAAGAAATGGTTGTTCAGTTTTGTAAAGAACAAGGAGTTGAATCGTTTCGTGTAAGTGCGTTATTTTCGTATTTTTCTCAAGAAGAAATTGAAAAAATGAAAGAATTACAAAAAAACGTAACTGAATTAGAAGAGAATGTAAAAATGATTCTTTTGAAAAATCAATATTACTTAAACGTACTATTAAAAACTACAGAAAGTATTGTGGATTCTGTTTCTGAATATAATTTAGAGCGAAACAATAATTCGCAAATCTTTATGAACGAACTATTGTAAAGGAGAAGTGAAGCTTTATGAGATTATCTGATTATAATACACCGCTATCGGGCATGTTAGCGGCTCAAATGGGGTTACAAACAACGAAACAAAACTTGTCTAACATTCATACACCGGGTTATGTGCGTCAAATGGTGAATTACGGATCTGTTGGAGCAAGCAATGGTCATACGCCAGAACAGAGAATTGGTTACGGTGTACAAACGCTAGGTGTTGACCGTATTACTGATGAGGTAAAGACGAAGCAGTTTAATGATCAATTATCTCAGCTCTCTTACTATAACTACATGAATTCGACTTTATCACGTGTAGAGTCTATGGTTGGAACGACAGGAAAGAATTCATTATCTAGTTTAATGGACGGTTTCTTTAATGCCTTTCGTGAAGTGGCGAAAAATCCAGAACAACCAAACTACTACGATACATTAATTTCTGAAACTGGGAAGTTCACAAGTCAAGTGAATCGTCTTGCGAAAAACTTAGATACAGTGGAAGCACAGACGGCAGAAGATATTGAAGCGCATGTTAATGAATTTAATCGTCTTGCTGCTAGTTTAGCAGAAGCGAATCATAAAATTGGACAAGCAGGTACACAAGTGCCAAATCAACTTTTAGACGAACGAGATCGCATCGTTACAGAGATGTCTAAGTATGCAAATATAGAAGTATCTTATGAATCTATGAATCCTAATATCGCGAGTGTTAGAATGAATGGTATTTTAACAGTAAATGGACAAGATACATATCCACTTCAATTAAATAAAGAAAAAGACCCAATGTCAGTTGAGATTTACGGTTCAGAAATCAATGTAACTAGCGGAGCGATAAAATCAGCGATTGACACGAAAGCGAAGATAGTTGATTATAAAAAAAATCTTGAAGACTTAATGAGTTCGATGAAAAATCAAGTGAATACAGTGATGGGAAAAGATTTCTTCGTTGGAGATCATGCGAAAGATATGAAGTTAAATCCAGAATTCCAAAAAGATATTTCGAAAATGAAAATATCTGCTGAAACAGCAAATAAACTAGCAGCAGTTACAGAGGACGATTATAAAGAAGGTCTTTCTTATAAACAAGCATTAGATCAATTTATAGTTCGTGTTGCATCTGATAAAAGTGCAGTAAATGGTTATCAAAAAATTCATGGCGACTTACTAGAAGGTATTCAACAAGAAAAAATGAGCGTTGAAGGTGTAAATATGGAAGAGGAAATGGTAAATTTAATGGCCTTCCAAAAATATTTCGTCGCAAACTCTAAAGCTATTACTACAATGAATGAAGTGTTTGATAGTCTATTTTCGATTATTCGATAAGTGATAATAATTGATTGGAAATATATAAGGAGGAGATAGAAATGAGAGTATCTACATTTCAAAATGCAAACTGGGCAAAGAATCAGTTAATGGATTTGAATGTGCAACAACAATACCATAGAAACCAAGTAACTTCAGGGAAGAAAAATCTTCTTATGAGTGAAGATCCACTTGCAGCGAGTAAATCATTTGCGATTCAACATTCATTGGCGAATATTGAACAAATGCAAAAAGATTTAGCTGACTCAAAAAATGTATTAACACAAACTGAAAATACTTTACAAGGTATTTTTAAATCTTTAACGAGAGCAGATCAATTAACGGTACAGGCATTAAATGAGCCAAATGGTGAAAAAGAATTGAAAGCCATCGGTGCAGAGATTGATCAAATTTTAAAACAAGTTGTATATTTAGCGAATACGAAAGAGCAAGGTCGTTATATTTTCGGTGGTGATAGTGCAGAAAAGTCACCATTTACAGAAGATGGTACGTACCAGGGCGGAAAAAATGATGTGAACTGGCAATTAAATGATGGTTATGAATTAAAGGCATTTCGTAACGGAGAAGCATTATTATCCCCGGTTATAAAAACGTTAAAACAGATGAGCGAAGCGATGCAAAAAGGTGACCAAAAAGCGTTACAACCGTTATTGGGAGAAAATAAGAAAAACTTAGATGGCATCATTAACCGTACAACTGAAGTTGGTTCAACAATGAACACGATGGAGACATTTAAAACAATTTTAAGTGAGCAAAATTTAGCGCTTCAAGAAAACCGTAAAGAAATTGAGGATGTTGATTTAGCGGTCGCAATTTCTGACTTGGCATATATAAATGCAACGTATGAAGCGACGCTTAAAGCGGTTAGTACGATGAGTAAAACCAGTATTTTAGACTACATGTAATCTATAAGGAGTGAGAAAAATGGCAGGAACAACGATGACAGGTATTGGTGGTAGACAACAAATTTGGAACCTCGGAAATAATATGATCGATACTTCTAACTTCGTCGAATTAGAAATGAATGCTTTAGATATGAGGAAAACACCATATACGAAAGAAAAGAATGACCTTACAAATGATAAACTACTATATACAAGTTTAAAATCAGAATTTAGTTCTTTTACACAAACTTTTAAAAACTTAGCGGCTTTTAAAGGAAATGAGAAAAAAGTAACGACAACACAAGACGGTTATATTAATGTAAAAGCTGATGGTGGTGCGATTGCAGGAACTTTTAATATGACGATTACACAGCTTGCACAGCGTCATCAAATAGCTTCAAATGACATTAAAGATATAAATGCAAAGCTTCCTAAAGATGAAACATTAAAACTAGGTGGTAAAGAACTAAAAGTAACAACTGATATGACATATAAAGATTTAATTAATAAGATTAATGATGGAGATTATGGCGTATCAGCTTATACACTTGGAAATAAAATTTTCATGACCTCGAAAAAAGAGGGAACAGATGGACAGATTAAGTTTGAGGCGAACACATCTACACTATTTCAAGATATGGGTTTAGCTAAGGCGGATGGCACAGCGCTCAATACAATCAATGAAGCACAAAATGCTATGTATACTATTAATGGTATCAAAGGGGAAGGTTCTACTAATACAATTGAAGCTCTTCCTGGTGTGAAAATTGAATTGTTAAAGGTAACTGAGCCGAAAGTAGAAGGAGCGCCAGATGCTGGTACAACAACAGATCCAAAAGCAAAAGGTATAGATCTGAAATTTACAGTAAGTGATTCAAACGTAACAGATGCATCGAATGTTATTAAAAAAATGGTAGCTGATTATAATAAAGCTGTTTCTACAGTAGATATCTTTGCTGGAAAAGGTGGAGCTTTCCAAGGTCAAGCTATTATGCAAAGTGTACGTCAGGCAATGAACAATGTCGTAACATTTTCTCAAGATGGTAATTATTTATTCACATTTGGCATTCAATTAAAGCAAGATGGAACGATGGAAGTTAATGATGAAAAATTAACACAAGCATTAAAAGAAAAACCCGATGCAGCGAAGCAATTTTTCTTTAGTTCTAACGGTTTAGGAAAAATGATGGAAGAACCGCTTGATAAACTATTCGGTGATAAAGGTGTAGTCGGCGAGAGAGTTAAAAACATTGACTCACGTGTAAGTGATTTAGATAAAAAGATTCAAGATATTGAAAAGCAAAATTTGGACAAACAAAATGATATTGTGAAGAAGTATCAAAAGCTAGAAAGCACATTAGCGGCGCTTGATAGCCAACTAAAAACAATTAAAGCAATGACAAAACAAAAAAGTGATGATTAATGAAAGTTGAGGAAGTGATCGTATGCAAGCATGGCAACGTTATATGCAAAATGATATTATGACGAGTAATCCGATTAAAAATACAATTTTTATTTATGAAAGATGTATTGTAGAGTTTCGTAATTTAGAAGAACTTTTACATACTTTTAAACTACAAGAAGGGGACGCACTTCTTGAAAAATTAGAACGTATTTTTGAAGAACTAAAGCTTCAATTAAATCCTGAGATTACGAAAGATTTATATGATAGTCTCTATGGTTTATATGATTGGATTAGCATTCAAATTCAAACGATGAAAGTAACGCGTGAAGCGAAAGATATTGATGCAATTGTGAAAGTGTTACAAGATTTAATAGACGGTTACCGCGGAGCACTTGAAAATGAACAATGATATTTATCGGACGTTTGTCAGCTGTTTTAATGAAATCGGTGAATTGCAAGTGTCAGACAGAGAGTTTGCTGAGAAGAGTGAGATGTTAAATCGCTGGATGATGACATTGGATGAAGAAACGCGTGCGCAAGTTGCAGCAGAAGTAAGCCCGTTCATTATTAAGGCAGCTCAGCATATTCGAGATAAGCAAAAGATTTTGGAAGAAATGATTATGACAAATGATGGGCGAATGAAGGCTAATTCATTTTACGGTAAATATTAATAATAACGTTTGGAAACAGATTCCCCTTTTAAAAGGGGGTCTATTCCTTCGTTTACATAAAGAACTCCGCTGATTGAGGTTTCATTTTATGACTGTGATGAAAAAATAATAGTAATCTAAATAATAGAAAAATGGATTTTAGTTTATAGTTCATATATTGAAATGTTCTATAGATTACTATGTGTATACAGTTTTTTTGCATTCTTTTTTATATTTTTGTATTTTTCTAAAGACAACAATGAAAAAATGGAATAAAATATGTAAGGGTACATAATAGTAAATATTTTAATAAACGCATATAAGAAAATAAATAATGAAGTGAAACTTCTATCAGTGGATCATTACGTTAGAAAAGGAAGGGTGTGGAATATGCCAGATTTAGTGAGTGATGTAAGCCATTATATGAATTATTTAGTGACGAAACGAAATACTGTTTCTAGTAATATTGCAAATGCGAATACACCTGGCTATAAAGCACAAGATGTAACATTTGCTGAGCAGATGAATAAAAGTAGTGCATTATATAAAAATAATGCGGCTGATTTAAAGAGCAATCCAGATTTATATCAAACGAATGAAATGCACTTACCGACAGTAAATACGAAAAATACATATGCAAAGATTCAAACAAAATCAATGCAAACGAATAAAGACGGAAATAGTGTGGATGTAACGACAGAAATGCTAGATTTAATGAAAACAAATCAGTTATACGGTATTTCAGTTAACGCAATTAATACACAATATGCAATTAACCAAGCGGCACGCGGACGTTAAAAGTAGAAGGAGAGACAACGGATGTTTCAGGCAATTAATGCAAGTGGCTCAGGGCTAACGACAGCGAGAAAGTGGATGGAAGTTACTTCTAACAATATTGTAAATGCAAATACGACGGCGGCTCCGGGGGCAGATTTATATGAGCGTCGTAGTGTGGTGCTAGAATCAAACAATAGTTTTGCAAGTATGCTAGATGGGGCTCCTACTAACGGAGTAAAGATAAAAAGTATTGAAGCAGACAAAACGGAAAATTTAGTGTATGATCCGACGCATCCGCACGCAAATGAAGAAGGATATGTACGTTATCCAAATATTGATGTAACTGCTGAAATGACGAATGTTATGGTTGCTCAAAAAATGTATGAAGCGAATACGAGTGTATTAAATGCAAATAAAAAAATGCTTGATAAAGATTTAGAAATCGGCCGAGGATAAGGGGGAAGATAGTAATATGAAAATCCAACCAATGTTACATACACAACCATTTGGAGCAATTCAGTCAATTGGTGCACCGAAAACTTCTGAAACATCTGTAGCTCCGGGGAAAAAGTTTATTGATTTATTGGAAGATATGAATCAAACGCAAAACAATGCGCAAACAGCAGTATATGATTTACTAACCAAAGGGGTAGGAGAAACACATGACGTTTTAATTCAGCAAAAGAAAGCTGAGTCTCAAATGAAAACAGCTGCTCTCGTACGTGATAATCTTATTGAAAATTATAAGTCACTAATTAATATGCAAATTTAGGAAAGTGGACGGGTGTGTTTAAATGGAAAAGATGAAAAATGTTATCAAATCGTTAAAAACGTGGCATAAGTTAGTAATTGGTGCTGCGCTTTTAGCGATTGTAACAGGAGCACTTTTATACTTCACCTTGCCAGATAAATATGTTGTTGTATATCAAAATTTAAATGATACAGATAAACAAGAGATTACAGCAGAATTATCGAAGTTAGGTGTCGATTATCAATTAGCGGCCGATGGTTCAATTCGTGTGCAAAAGAATGATGCTCCATGGGTTCGAAAAGAAATGAATGGGATGGGCTTACCGTTTAATTCGAAAAGCGGTGAAGAAATTTTATTAGAAAGCTCGCTCGGTTCAAGTGAACAAGATAAAAAAATGAAGCAAATTGTCGGTACGAAGAAGCAATTGGAGCAAGATATTGTAAGAAACTTTGCGACAGTTGAAACGGCAAATGTTCAAATTACATTGCCTGAAAAAGAGACAATTTTTGATGAAGAAAAAGCAAAAGGAACAGCGGCGATTACGGTTGGAGTGAAACGTGGACAATTGTTAACAGCTGATCAAGTTGCAGGTATACAGCAAATGATTAGTGCAGCGGTTCCTGGTGTGAAAGCAGAAGAAGTAAGTGTTATTGATAGTAAAAAAGGTGTTATCTCAAAAGGAGCAGATGAAGCACATTCTAGTAGTTCCTCTTCTTATGAGAAAGAAGTAGAGATGCAGCACCAACTTGAAGGTAAATTAAAGCAAGATATTGATGCAACGTTAATGACGATGTTTAAACCGAATGAATATAAAGTGAATACGAAAGTATCTGTAAACTACGATGAAGTTACACGTCAGTCAGAGAAATATGGTGATAAAGGTGTACTTCGTAGTAAACAAGAGCAAGAGGAAAGCTCTACTGCGCAAGAAGGGGCAGATACGAAGCAAGGTGCTGGTATTACAGCGAACGGTGAAGTGCCAAACTACGGTACGAACAATAATCAAAATGGTAAAGTTGTCTATGATAATAAAAATGGTAACAAAATCGAAAACTATGAAATAGATAAAACAGTTGAAACAATTAAGAAACACCCAGAATTAACGAAAACAAATGTTGTTGTATGGGTAGATAATGATACGTTAGTAAAACGTAGAATTGATATGACAACTTTTAAAGAAGCAATAGGAACAGCGGCAGGACTTCAAGCTGATCCGAACGGTAACTTTATAAATGGTCAAGTTAACGTTGTAACTGTTCAGTTCGATCAGCCGAAAGCTGAAAAAGAGAAAGAGCCAGAAAAAAGTGGTATGAACTGGTGGTTATTCGGTGGAATTACAGCTGGCTTATTAGCAATCGGTGGTCTAGTATGGTTCTTATTAGCAAGACGTAAGAGAAAGAAAGAAGAAGAGGAATATGAAGAATACTTAGCAGAAGAGGAAGTGGCTGCAAGTAATGAAAGTATCTTGGAAATTCCTGAAGAAAAAATAGTGCCAGAGCCAAAACCTGAACCAGAAGAACCGAAAGAACCAACGTTAGATGAACAAGTGCAGGATGCTACGAAAGAACATGTAGAAGGTACTGCAAAAGTAATTAAAAAATGGTTAAACGGACAGTAAGGGAGGAACAACGATGTTAGATGAAATCTCCTCCAAAGAAAAAGCTGCCATCCTCATTCGTACATTAGACGAAGGGGTGGCAGCAAAAGTCATTGAATATATGACAGCTGAGGAAAAAGAAGTATTACTTCGTGAAATTGCGAAGTTTCGTGTATATAAACCAGAAACGTTAGAGAATGTACTAGGAGAGTTCTTATATGAACTAAATGTAAAAGAATTGAACTTAGTCACTCCAGATAAAGAATATATTCGTCGCATATTTAAAAATATGCCAGAAGACGAACTGGAAAAATTATTGGAAGACCTTTGGTATAACAAAGATAATCCATTTGAATTCTTAAATTCACTTACAGATTTAGAGCCACTTCTTACAGTGCTTAATGATGAGTCACCACAAACAATTGCAATTATCGCTTCTTATATTAAACCGCAACTTGCGTCTCAATTAATTGAGAGATTGCCAGATCATAAACGAGTAGAAACGGTAATGGGTATTGCGAAACTAGAACAAGTTGATGGTGAATTAATTAATCAAATTGGTGAGTTGTTAAAATCGAAATTAAATAATATGGCATTTAGTGCAATTAATAAAACTGATGGCTTGAAAACAATCGTAAACATTTTAAATAATGTTTCACGAGGTGTTGAAAAAACAGTCTTTCAAAAGCTGGATGAAGTCGATTATGAGTTATCTGAGAGAATTAAAGAAAATATGTTTGTCTTTGAAGACTTACTTGGTCTTGAAGATCTTGCGCTTCGCCGTGTATTAGAAGAAATTACAGATAACGGTGTTCTTGCGAAAGCACTTAAAATTGCAAAAGAAGAAATTAAAGAGAAATTATTTACATGTATGTCTTCAAACCGTAAAGAGATGATTCTAGAAGAATTAGATGGCTTAGGACCGCTTAAGATGACGGATGCTGAAAAAGCGCAGCAAACGATCACTGGTACAGTGAAAAAGCTAGAGAAAGAAGGAAGAATTATCGTTCAAAGAGGTGAAGAGGATGTCCTTATTTAAAAACAGAATTCCGAAGAATTCTGTTTCTTTTTCTGAAGAAACGTATGAATTACAATTTCCAAAACCAGCTTCAGTCCAAATAGAAGAGGAAGAATTACAAGCTGATCATGCAGAGCTTCGCGCCCAGCAAGAATCATTACATATGGAAATGAATCAGCTAAGGCAAGAGCAGCAAATGTTAGAACGAGAGCGTCAACAGTTATTACAAGAGAAAGAACAATTTCAAATGCATATTCATGAACAAATGGAACAGATGGAAGCAGCGCGTGTGCAGTTTCAAAAAGAACAACAAGAAATAGCATATGAATGGACAGAGTTATTATGGGATCAATCATTTCATTTAGCAGAAAAAATCGTGAATCAAGCGGTAGATTCACGATTGCTTGATGTGTTACCTATTTTAACTGGCATCGTGCAAACATTGCCAACTTCGTTTGAAAAATTAATCATTACAGTACATCCAGAAACGTTTGAACGTATTCAAGAAGAGAAGGAGAATACGAAAGAATATTGGTTACTACAATTAGTAGAATGGAAATATGATTTCTCCCTGCAGTTTGGTGAATTTGTTCTGGAAGAAGAGAAAGAGTTCTTTGAATTTAAATTTGCACCTATATTTGCGAAACTTCGTCAGAAATGGGAAGAAGAGAAGTTATTTGAGGAGCAAAATGTATGAGCCGCCTGTTAATGAATGAGAACGAAAAATGGAATAAGTTCATTGAAACACCGCTGTATACGAAAGTAGGCAAAGTTCATAGTGTACAAGAACAGTTTTTCGTAGCAAAAGGGCCGAAAGCGAAGATCGGAGATGTTTGCTTCGTTGGAGAACATAACGTCTTATGTGAAGTGATTGCCATTGAAAAAGAAAATAATATGCTACTTCCATTTGAACAGACAGAAAAAGTATGTTATGGAGATTCAGTGACACTAGTTTCAGAAGATGTTGTTGTACCACGTGGTAATCACTTGCTCGGAAAAGTGTTAAGTGCAAATGGTGAAGTGTTAAATGAGGAAGCTGAAAACATTCCATTACAGAAAATAAAACTAGATGCACCGCCTATACATGCATTTGAACGTGAAGAGATTACCGATGTATTTGAAACAGGAATAAAATCAATTGATTCTATGCTAACAATTGGTATCGGTCAAAAGATTGGTATTTTTGCTGGGTCAGGTGTTGGTAAATCAACTTTACTTGGAATGATAGCAAAAAATGCAAAAGCTGATATAAACGTTATTAGTTTAGTAGGAGAACGTGGCCGGGAAGTAAAAGACTTTATTCGAAAAGAGTTAGGCGAGGAAGGGATGCGAAAAAGCGTCGTTGTTGTAGCGACGTCAGATGAAAGTCATCTTATGCAACTTCGTGCAGCGAAACTCGCAACGTCTATTGCTGAATACTTCCGTGATCAGGGCAATAACGTATTACTTATGATGGACTCTGTTACTCGTTTTGCCGATGCACGAAGAAGTGTTGATATTGCTGTTAAAGAGTTACCGATTGGTGGTAAAACACTGTTAATGGAAAGTTATATGAAGAAGTTGTTAGAGCGGTCTGGGAAAACACAAAAGGGATCTATAACAGGTATTTATACGGTGCTTGTTGATGGGGATGATTTAAATGGCCCTGTACCAGATTTAGCACGTGGTATTTTAGATGGACATATCGTATTAAAGCGTGAGCTTGCAACGCTTAGTCATTATCCTGCAATTTCAGTATTAGATTCAGTAAGTAGGATTATGGAAGAAATTGTTTCGCCACATCATTGGCAACTTGCAAATGAAATGAGAAAGATTTTATCAATTTATAAAGAAAATGAATTGTATTTTAAGCTAGGAACGATTCAAGAAAATGAAGAAAATGCTTATATTTTTGAATGTAAAAATAAAGTAGAAGGCATAAATACATTTTTAAAGCAAGGCCGATCGGATAGTTTCCCATTTGATGATATCGTTGAAGCGATACACCATATAGTATAAGGCCTCTGCCAAAGAGGTCTTATTTTTTTGTTTTTTAATATTTCACAGATTTTTTTGGAAAAAAACTATATAATAGAAAAAGAGAACGTTATAATAGGAAGGGGCTATGAAAACAGGTGGATAAACAGCAGTACGACACAATAAAATTGCAAATAAATCAAGAAAAAGAACATATTTTAAAAGAAGTGTATGAATTAACAGCTGAAAAAAGAAAAATAGAACAAAAAAAAGAATATGATTTATATGTTGTGAAATCGCGTAGTAAAGTCGTACAAACTGGGCAACGTATTATGGCTGGCATGCTTTCTTCACATACGTTTTCACCTGAAAGAATAGAAGAATGGAATCGAAAAATTAAAAAAACGGAAGGTTTTATTCAAAAAAATGAAAGCCTTTTAGAGCAAGTAAAAGAAAAAGAACGTGTCATTGATGAGATGTATCAAGAAGATTGCCAAAAGCTTGCGAAAGCACAAGAAAAGCTGGAAGAAAAAATGCTTCTTGATTTGAAAATGTGTATGAATGGATGAGGTGAATGTAGTGATACAGTCTGTATTACCGGTGCAACAAAGTTTACCTCCGCAAAAAGAAAAAGGGCTAGAAGTACAATCGAAAAATGAAGATTCTTCATTCGATCGTACGATGAGAATCGAAAATAAAAAGCAGCCGAAAACGGAGAAAACGAAACGAGAAGAAGCACAAAAAGAAGAGAAAAAAGAATATAACCTTTCTAAACCATCGGTAACGAAAGAAGAACCAATTGTAAAGAAAGAAGAAAAAAAAGAGACAGAACAGTTGTTATTAGCTGTATCTGAGCAAATGGTTGCAATTGAGCAATTACATGTGCAGCCGGAATTGTTATATCAATACATACAAAAAATACAAGAGCTATATAAAGAATATGGCAATATTAAACTTAATGAATTACCTGCAGCTGAATTACAACAATTACAAGAACTTCTTTCAAATATGAATATCAAAAATGCTATATGTTTAGAAGATACAATGCAAATGGTATTAGACAAAATGAAGATGCCAGAGCAAACGATGCAAGCATTGAAGGTTGTAGAAACAGAAACTTGTAATATTGCAAAGAAACAAGAAGAATTTAAAGATGTAGATCTTCCGAAAGCTGAGAGCGATGATGCAAAGGTAGAGTTGCCAGAAGGTGATGCATTAAACGATTCGAGCTCTGCAGGTGCAGAGTTATTAAATAAAACGACGAGTACCGAACAAATAGGGAAATCAAATAGTGGTGCTGAGAAAGTTTCATTACCTGACTTAGGAAAGAAAATGGAAGCGCAAGTAGAAGCCTTGCAAAAATTTGTAGTGAAACAAGAACGTGTTTTATTTCAGTTAAATCCAGAAAAACTTGGTACATTAACAGTGTTTATGAAAAAACATGGAGATCAAATTGACGTTCACGTAGAAATGGAAAAACACGATGCGAAAAAACGTGTTGAAATCATTTTTGATGAATTGAAATTAAAGTTAAAAGAAAAAGAAATCAATATTCAAATTAGCTATTCAGATAAAGATGAAAATCGTAAAGAACAGCGAGAACAAGAGCAAAGGCAAAAACAGAAATTAGCAAATACAAATCATGAAAAACAACAATCAACAGAATTTGCGGGATTATTGGAGGAATAAAGCGTGCCAACAGTTGGATTAAATACAACGAGTACAAATCATATTCCGTTACAAGCAGGAGCGCAAAAAAGTAATGTACCTGTTAATGGTGTACAATCGCCAGTGCAACAAAGTAATGGAGTTTCAGCAGGAGCGCAAAAGACTCCTGGGGTAATGGGGAAAGATGATTTCCTAAAATTGTTTTTATCAAGTTTCCAACATCAAGATCCATTTAATGCGATGGATATGAATCAAATGATGAATCAGACAGCGCAGTTATCTCTTATGGAACAAGTACAGAATATGACGAAAGCAGTAGATAAGCTGCAATCAACGATGTATTCAACAGCACTTGATGGTGGAATGAAGTTTTTAGGGAAATACGTAAGAGGTGTTGACGGCGAAGGAAACAAAGTAACTGGTCAAGTAGAGACAGTTCGCCTTGCGGAAAATAACGATGTACAGCTCGTTATTAATAATAAAGTTGTATCTCTTCGTTTCGTTGAGAGAGTGTCTGATAAACCGATTGGGGAAACGAACCCAGAAGACGCAAAGAAAGACGATCAAAAAGTAACTGAAGAAGTAAAAACTACAAATTCATAAGGAGTGTCCATACGTTATGATTAAAGCGTTATATACAAGTATTACAGGGATGAATGCAACACAAAATGCATTAAGTGTAACTTCAAATAATATTGCCAATGCACAAACAGTAGGTTATAAAAAACAAAAAGCAATGTTTGATGATTTACTATATAACAATTCGATTGGTGCAAAAGGTGACGGTAAATACGCAGGAACGAATCCGAAAAGTATTGGTAACGGTGTGAAAATGAGTGGTACTGTTACGGATTATAGTGATGGTACAATTACGTTAACTGGTGGCAAAACACAAGCCGCAATGGAAGGTAATGGTTTCTTCGTTGTAGGTGATTCAAAAGGCGGAAATATGGAATTTACTCGTAAAGGTACGTTTGGGATATCTTCAGATTACTATATTACGAATACCGAAGGTCAATACGTGTTTGCATACCCTGCGAATGAGGCAACTGGTGAAGTTGATTTATCTGGAATTCCAGGACCGTTGCAAATTCCAATGGGAACAGCAATTGGTGGTATTCGAACATCGAAAGGGACAATTAAAGGGAATATTCCAACTGGTGAAAAACAAATTACACAAGATTTACCTGTATATGATAATGCAGGGAATACATGGACAATGCGTGTAGAGTTTAAACAAACGAGTGAACATAATTATACATATAAAGTACAAATGCGTAATGACTCGAAAAAAGAAACAGAGTTTAAGGATGTTCCAGGTGCAGGTGGTAATATGACATTTGATGCTGTTGGAAATCCAAATCCGAAAGAGCAAGGAGCAAACATTCCATTTGACGGTGGCTCTATAAAATTAGACTTAAGTCATTTAACAAACCATCCAACAGATAAAACATTATCAGTAACAGACGTAGATGGTAGAGCAGCAGCGACGGTTAAAGATTGCTTCATTGCTGACGGTGGATATGTGATGGTAAAATATTCTGATGGAAGTATGAAATCTGCAGGTCAATTAGCTGTTGCGATGTTTCCGAACGAAGGCGGACTAATGAAAACAGGTAATGGTAACTATACAGCGACGAATACAACAGGTATTTTAGCTCTTGGTGCATCTGGTCAAAACGGTGCGGGTAAAGTACGTGGTGGTGCACAAGAAGGTGCAAACGTAGATTTATCTGTAGAGTTCGTTGACTTAATGTTATACCAACGCGGATTCCAAGGAAATGCGAAAGTAATTAAAGTTTCAGATGAAGTATTAAATGAAGTTGTAAACTTAATTCGATAATATATCGTAATGAAAAAATGTAATGGAGTAGAAAGGGTTTTTTATTCGTATGACAAGACAAGAGCGAATTTTACAATTGCCTTTTTTCGAAAATAAACGTGAACTTGCCGAGCAAGTATTAAAAATAGAACGAGAAGAGCATGTATATTTACCAGATCAATTTGAAATTAAGCAAGTGCCTCCGTATTCATTTGGCGAAAAACAAGCAATCATTGGCCGTATCCATGAGTTTTATTTCATAAGTGTTGGTAGCGATAGCGTTTGGAAGTATCAACTGTTTAAGGATGAGATGAAGTGTCGTGAGTTTTTTGTTATGTTGCCAAACATTACGGATCAGCAAATAGCGTTTTGGTTTAATAACATAGAGTTATTGAAAGGTTCTTAAAAGCACTTTTTAGGTTTTGAGAGAGGACCTGGCGATGTTTTGGAGCGGTTAGTGCCTAATAGAGTCCCGACCGATGTGTAAGACCAGAGATATGTAGCGTTACTAGAGTAGTGTGGTAGTGTAAGAAGTGGTAATATAAAATAGTTTTAAGTTAATTTAAGATAGTTGTAGTATACAATTAGACTGAATTTCTATAAAAGGAGAGGTGAGGAGGATGGCGCAAAATAAGTATCGCGTTACATTCATTTCGCCGAGTGAGGTTGAACAGCGGACTGTAATGGCGGCGAATAGTTTGCCAGATTTAATTCGTAAAGTAGAAAGTATTATCGCAGATCCAAACGGTTATTTTGTGAATGATAAAAAAAATAATTGTTATTTTAAAGTGATTAAAGAAAATGTTACGTTTATTCAATATGAGTTACTATTTTCGGATAAGGAAATTCATATTGAAAAATTAAAACATATAGCACCGGTAGTATTAAAACGATTATTCGAAAAAATAAATGACCCGGAATTATATGCACTCGCGCTACTTGATGTTGATATAGCAACGAAAGAATATGTGCTAGCAGAAATGAATTCTGAGCTGAGAATAAGAGTAGAGACGGAGCTTTCGAAAAAATGGGAAGCAATGCCGACAGAAATTGTAGGAGCGCAAGAAGTGTTATTAGAAGCACTTGCTTCGTTTATACAAGATTAATTGTTTTTTAATAAAATGAATCGTTCGACTATCTATATTTTTTATATAGGTAGTTGACTTTTTCTCTTTTATAAAGCTTAATAATTAGATATACGGAATTAATGGAAGGGGAGCGACACCTTTATGTCACAAGCACAAAGTATTTTATTAGAAAGCGGAACAAATGAATTAGAGATTGTTACGTATACTGTTGGTGAAAACCTATTTAGTATTAATGTTATGAAAGTACGTGAAATCATTAATCCATTCCCTGTTACAACTGTGCCAGAATCTCATCATGCAGTTGAAGGTGTTGTTCAAGTACGTGGTGAAATTTTACCTGTTATTAACTTGGCAATGGCTCTTAATTTAAAGTCAACAAAGCCACTTGATCAAACGAAATTTATCATCTCAGAATTAAACCAAATGAAAGTTATTTTCCGCGTTGATGAAGTGCATCGTATTCAACGTATTTCGTGGGAACAAATTGATGAACCAGCTTCATTATCTATGGGACTAGAAGAAACGACATCTGGTATTGTAAAACTAGATGGCAAAATCATCTTACTATTAGATTATGAAAAAATTGTATGTGAAATTAGCGGCACTGGTTATGACAATAAATCAATTGCAGGGTTAGAACAAAAAACAGATCGAGCTGAAAAAGTAATTTATATTGCAGAAGATTCAGCGATGCTTCGCCAAATATTAGAAGAAACATTATCATCAGCTGGATATACGAAAATGAACTTCTTCAGCAATGGTGCAGAAGCGTTAGCACAAATTGAAAAATTAGCGAAAGAGCAAGGCGAAAAAATGTTTGAACATATTCACTTGCTAATTACGGATATTGAAATGCCAAAAATGGATGGACATCATTTAACGAAAGTGGTTAAGGATAGTGAAGTAATGAATCGTTTACCAGTCATTATTTTCTCTTCATTAATTACAAATGAATTATTCCATAAAGGTGAAGCTGTAGGAGCAAATGCTCAAGTAAGTAAGCCAGATATTCAAGAGCTAATTGGTTTAGTTGATAAGTTAGTACTTTAAAAGTTTCTATTTAGCCGGAATAGAAGCTCTAGCCAAGTGTTGAGCGGTCAGTGCTTAATAGAGCCCTATGCGATGTTGAGACCAGAGATATGAAGTGGTTATAGGTAAGTAGAAGAGCTGGAGTATAACATTTTTCTATTTAGTAGGAATAGAGGAACTACTTATGTAAGGAAGTTTTCAGTGATTAATAGAGTCTCATTCGATGTGAGTTCAGAGGTATGAAGTAGTTTTAGGTAAGAAGAAGTGAGACTTCGATTGAGGATTTGAAGACTGGGGTTATAACTCTATTCTGTTAGAGAGAGGAAGGAATTAGCCAATGCTACATATGGCTAATTCCTTTTTAGTATTCTATACTTTAAGCTGGTAGAAAAATGAAAGGTTTCTGGGGTGTTTGGCGCTGTATGTATGAAAAAATCTTCATTTGAAGATTTTTGATTTAAAAATATAAGCAAACGTATTTTCGATGGTTATTTTAGTAATATTTCGTGGTAACGCAAATTTTTTCGGTGAAAAAATATTCAAAATACCATATAATATAATTAAATGTAATTAATATGCAATTTTACATATTAATAAAAAACATTTTCCAATTTTTTATACTTTCTATACATTTTTGTATGTTGATTATTTGACAGATAATTTCGAACTGTTATAATATGGATATGTAAAAATTGCTATTTTCTTAAAAGACATGGGAGTCAGATGAGAATTGTGAAAGGATGAGGGGGAGTGGCACAGATTATGTATCACCACACAGCAATTAATGTATTAGGTCTTTTACAAAACATGTCAAATAATAAAATGAACGATATGCAACTAGAGGTGGAATTAAAAAAAATAGAAAAAGAATTCCAAGTAAAGTATGAAGAATTAGTTGATTTGCATAATAGAATGGTATTATTTCAAATAGATATAGAAAAAAATGGCGGGATGCGAGCATATGAAAAATCAGCAATTACATGGCTGAAGTCTGAACTAGAGCTACTGTATGCAGTATATCAATTTTGTCAACGTCACGGTTTAAACATTTTAAATATTTCAAAATACGTAAGTAAAAATGAACTAAATCTTTTTCCAAAAACAGAAAGTCAATTGCAAAATACGTATTATAAATTGAAAAAACGTGAAATACCGTTTGAAAATATTGAAAAACAAAAACCAGGACGAAAGCGAAAATATATACCAGTAAAAGAGACAATTGTTGCAAGAAAACAAGAAAACGAGTACGAATTAAAAGAAGAAATCCAGCATAAAGAGGATGAAAAAAATCTTGTAACAGTTATATCTGGTATCGTTGATAACTTTGAAACAATTAATCAGTGTAGTGAAAGAAAAGAAGACGAACTACATCAGTTTATGGAAGGTATTTATAAGCTTTCTAGCATGGCAGCAGGGCGTTCTAGAGAAGAAAAGAATACACGTAGCTTAGAAGGTGAATTGCAGTCGTTACAACTAGAAAACGAAAGGTTAAAACGAGAGAAAGAAGAGCTTGTACAAGATATTAAAGGTATGACGCAGCTTTTAATTCATTTCATTACAAGTTCTGATATTGATCAAATTCGTAAATTACCAACTTTCGTACAAGATTGTAAAATGGAATTACATAAACTAGGGCTATATAATGCACAGGACGGTAAAATGAAAATTATGGTTGATCGTAGCGGACAAGTTATGACCGTAACACAGTAATAAAATTTGGGTACAAAATAAAAGGGAGATACATAGTTTATATGTATTTCCCTTTTATTTTGTATGGAATCGTTCCAAAGAAGGAAGATGAATTTTTACGATTGTAGTAGTTTAGAAACCATTTGCGGAATTTGGTTCGCTTGTGAAACCATACTAAGCGCAACTTCAGTCAATAATTTGAACTTTAAAAAATCACTCATCTCCTGCGCCATATCTGCATCTTCAATTCGAGATGCAGCATCTGTTAACGCCATACTTTGGCTATTTAAATTTTCAATATTAAACTGTAAACGATTTATCATAGAGCCAAGGTCGGCACGATGAAGTGACACACTTTGCAAAGCCTCTTCAATTTTACGGATTGCCGCACTTGCTTCTTGTTCTGTTGAAATCTTGATGTCATGTTGTGTAGGGGAAGGGGGAATGTGTTTCGGCATATTTATTGTATGACCGATATCGTCTAATGTAAAAGGGCGGTTTTGACCATCAAATACGGATAAATCATTAAATTCAGTCGTCTTGCCAATATAGCTAATTTGTTCTGTTAAAGATTGAAACTCTTTATTTAGTGGATCACGGTTTGCATTTGAATTTGTCCCGTTTGCGGATTGAATGGCTAAATCACGCATGTGCTGCAAAATATTCGTAACAGTTTGAAGGGCAGCTTCTGCCGTGCGAAGCATCGATATCGCATCCTCATTATTACGAATCGCCACGCGCATACCACTTGCTCTCGCATGCATACGAGTAACAATTGCAATATTAGAGGGATTATCAAAAGCAGTATTCAGCTTCTTACCAGTCGCCAAATGCTCCATCGCAACATTCATACGTTTCTCATTCTCATACAACGACTGCCTAGCATTCATACTCAAAACATTCGTACCAATACGCATAATAGACACTCCTTATAGATTGATATAGTTAGTATCTTTTAATCTAATAAACAGTTATGGAAGGATAGAGGGGCTTATGCTTATTTACTGTTTGTGTTTTAACATAAGAGGGGATCAAGATAAGCACTGACCGCTTCTATGCACCGCAGATGCTTTCTTTCACATAAAAAAGAAGGTTTTATAAATCATCTATCTATATAGAAAAAATAAACCTCTCCGCAAGCAGAGAGGTTTATTCAAGAAACTAACTCAAATGGCTTATTGTAATAATTTAGAAACCATTTGTGGAGTTTGGTTTGCTTGAGAAAGCATGCTGATACCAGCTTCGTTCAAGATTTTGAACTTAGTCATTTCAGACATTTCTTTCGCCATGTCAGCGTCTTCGATTTGAGAAGCAGCTGAAGCCATAGAAGAAGATTGGCTCTTAAGGTTGTTTACGTTAAAGTCTAGACGGTTTAATGTAGCACCTAGAGTTGCACGGTTGTCAGCAACTTTTGTAAGGGCAGCGTCAATTGCTGCAATTGCACTAGATGCATTTGAAGTTTCAAGTTTTGCACCAGCAGCAGGTGCTGTGAATGCAGCTCCAATTGCTTTAGCATTGTCTACAGTTTTGTCGTTTTCAAAAGTTGTAATTTTTTCGTTAATAGCCTTAACGTCATCACTTGACATGAAATCTTTTACTTTTTCAAATGCTTTTTTAAATTCTCCTACTTTAGTTTCGGCATCTGTTGCATCGTCTGCCAATCCAGTTAGGTTTCCTTTAGCAGTATTTGCACCTGTACGGTCTAAATCAGCAAGTGTTTTTTCAGTTTTTCCGTTAATTTGTAAATTATTAAGTTTTAATTCGTTAGTAGAAACATCTGATAATTTGATATTAATTTGTTTTCCAGTATCAGCATCATCTAATGTTTGAATTGCGATAGATTCTTTAGAACCATCTAGTAATTTTTGATCGTTGAATTCAGTATTTTTAGAAATGTAGTCAATTTGATCTTTTAATGCAGTAAATTCTTTGTCTAGTGCTGCTTGGTTTCCATCAGTATTCGTACCATTCGCAGATTGGTTAGCAAGGTCACGCATACGAAGTAAGATGTTAGATACTGAGTTCATTGCTGAGTCAGCTGTACGGATTAAAGACATACCGTCTTGTGTGTTGTTAGCTGCAACACCTAATCCGCTTTCACGAGCACGCATACGAGTTGCGATTGCAAGACCTGCTGCATCGTCAGAAGCGTTGTTGATACGTTTACCGCTTGATAAACGGTCCATAGCGTTGCTCATTTTTGCTTGGTTTTGGCGCATGTACTCTTGCGTACGCATGCTGTTAATGTTTGTATTAATTCTCATGTTAAGAAACCCCCATTTTTTTATATTGACTTTTCTGCAAATTGAAAAACGGTAATATGCGAAAAAATCAATTTCGAGATTTATTGTAATCCTTGCCACAACGGGTGTCAACTAAAAATTCGAATTAATAAATATAAAAAAATAACAGTTTAACAATATATTCATTTTTTTATTACATAATTATTAAAAGGATTATTGCAAACTTTAAAAAAAAACTCTAATATTAGATTATCTTTGTTTACCGAAAAGGTGATATTATGATAGTTGGAAATATAGTAAAAGAAGTGCTTGCATATAAGAAAGGGCAAATTCAGCAAAAGCTAAGTAGTCCACAAGCATTCGTTAGTAGTCGTTTTCAAGAGAAGTTGCAGAGTGAGCCTGCGAAGGAGACGAAGGCTACTACGCAGCCGGCAAACATAGAAGATATGAGTCAGCCGGTACAATCTACGAAAATAGAAGCGGTTGTTAATAAGCCGGTAGAAACTATTAATAAAGTAGATGAAGCGAGTAAGCCTGAAGAAAAGGCTGAAACGAAGAAAGCAGATGAAGTGCAAGTTGCGCAAAAAGAGTTTGAACGACGTTTCCCAGAAACGAAAAATGAGGCTGCTGATACGTGGGAATTAACGAAGAAGTATAATATTCAAAAAATACGTTCTTCTAATGAAGGGAAGTATGAGGATATTATTGATCGTGTAAGTCGTACATATGGAATTCCAAAAACGTTAATTCAAAAAATGATTGAAGTAGAGTCTAATTTTAATCCGAAAACGGTGTCACACGCAGGTGCGATGGGACTTATGCAGCTTATGCCAGCGAATGTGAAGGAGATGGGTGTGAAGAATCCCTTTTCACCAGCTGAAAGTATTGAAGGTGGCGTGAAAGAGTTAAGCGGTTATTTAAAGAAAAATAACGGCGACTTAGTATTGGCACTTGCTTCTTATAATGCTGGTCCTGGCAATGTGAGAAAGTACGGAGGCGTACCGCCATTTAAAGAAACGCAAGGATATATTAAAAAAATATTAAATATCGACGTTTCAAAATAAGAAGTTTCATATAGAGAGAACATGAAATTTTCGTGAACATGATATGGGAGTTGGCTAGATTTGAAATTACAAGATGATATTCCGTTAACAATTTATTTTGAAATCGGAAATACGAAAAAGAAAATTGAAGATCTGCTTCATATTACGAAAGGTACATTGTATCGTCTTGAAAATTCAACGAAAAATACGGTGCGTCTTATGCTTGAGAATGAAGAGATTGGAACCGGAAAGATTTTGACGAAGAATGGGAAGATGTACGTTGAAATCGTTGAATTGAAAAGGTAGGGAAGGGGATTGTCATGAGTGGCGAAAAATTAAGCCAAGAGCAAATTGATGCCCTGCTGAAGGCGGTAAATGAAGGCGAGGAAATGCCAGCTTTCGCACAAGAAGCAGGAAAGCAAGAGAAATTTCAAGAGTATGATTTTAATAGACCAGAGAAGTTCGGTGTTGAGCATTTACGTAGTTTGCAAGCGATTGCTTCTACGTTTGGAAAACAGACGTCACAGACGTTATCAGCGCGCATGCGTATTCCAATTGAACTAGAGCCTTCAACAGTTGAGCAAGTTCCATTTACGAGTGAGTATGTGGAGAAAATGCCGAAAGATTATTATTTATATTGCGTGATTGATCTCGGTTTACCAGAGCTTGGAGAAATTGTTATTGAGATTGATTTAGCATTCGTTATTTATATTCATGAATGTTGGCTTGGCGGAGATAGTAAGCGTAACTTTACGATGCGCAGACCGTTAACAGCGTTTGAGTTTTTAACGCTTGATAATATATTCTTGCTTCTTTGTAAAAATTTAGAGCAATCATTTGAAAGTGTTGTTGCGATTGAACCAAAATTTGTAACGACGGAAACAGATCCGAATGCATTAAAGATTACGACAGCGAGCGATATAATTTCATTACTTAACGTAAATATGAAAACAGATTTCTGGAATACGACGGTGCGTATCGGGATTCCGTTCTTATCTGTTGAAGAAATTATGGATAAGTTAACGTCTGAAAATATTGTCGAACATTCTTCGGACAAACGTAGGAAGTATACGTCTGAAGTGGAAGTGAAAGTAAATCAAGTGTACAAACCTGTTCACGTTGCAATTGATGAGCAGAAAATGACAATGAGTGAGATTGAACAAATTGAAGAAGGCGATATTATTCCGCTTCATACGAAAGTTTCGGATGAATTACTTGGTTATGTAGATGGAAAGCATAAATTTAATTGTTTTATTGGAAAAGATGGAACGCGTAAGGCGCTCCTATTTAAAAGTTTTGTAGAGTAGGAGGATCCATATGAAGCATGAAGTATCTCCCGTGTCATTAATGGGATTAGAAGATTTTGCAGGAAAGCGGAATGAAGCAGGTAAAGCACATATTGATACTGTTTCAGATATTTCGATTGAACTTGGTGTAAAGCTTGGAAAGTCATCTATTACACTTGGTGATGTAAAGCAGTTAAAAGTTGGCGATGTTCTTGAAGTAGAGAAAAACTTAGGACATAAAGTAGATGTGTATTTAAGTAATATGAAAGTCGGCATCGGTGAAGCAATCGTAATGGACGAGAAATTCGGTATTATCATTTCTGAAATTGAAGCTGACAAGAAACAGGCGGCGCTTATGAAAGCGCAAAGTCAAATGCAAGATAAAGAGTAGAGGAGGAGTCATATGTCGTATATGACGACCTTATTTCAAGTCGTTTTACTGTTTGGTGCGCTCGGTTACGGTGCATATTATATGACAAAAAAGACGCGCAAACAGCAGTTTTTTAAGCAGGGTGAAAATGGCCATATTCAAGTAAAAGACGGCGTGTATTTAAATCATCAAACGAGTGCCTTTTTATTTGAAGTGGACGGAAAGCAAGTGTTCACTGTTATTAGTAATAACGGTGTACAGTCTGTGCAATTAACCGGAACAGGAAATCAGTTTCAACAAGCACTAGAAGACGCGGTGAAGACTGAAACGAAAAAAGTAGAGGATCCATCATGAGAATAAAGAAACAGTTATTATTATTAGCCGTTATTTTCGTATTTTCTATCGTTTTTTCAATTATTTTTGTAAATCCAGCGTATGCGGCCCCGAACGGTTTTATTAATTTCGAAAATGGAAAAGAGTTTACGAGTAATTCAAGTGTACAACTATTTGCGCTCGTTACCCTTTTATCATTATCTTCTTCTATCGTTCTATTATTTACACATTTTACTTATTTTATGATCGTTCTTGGGATTACACGTCAAGGACTTGGGGTAATGAATTTACCACCAAACCAAGTGCTTGTTGGACTTGCATTATTTTTATCACTCTTTACGATGCAGCCTGTACTCGGGCAACTGAAGAGCGATGTGTGGGATCCGATGACGAAAGAGAAAATAACAGTAAGTCAAGCTGCGGAAACGACAGCTCCTATTATGAAAGAATATATGTCAAAGCATACGTATAAGCATGATTTGAAAATGATGCTGAAAGTACGCGGAGAAGAGTTGCCGAAAGATTTGAAAGATCTTTCCTTATTTACACTCGTACCATCCTTTACGTTAACGCAAATTCAAAAAGGTTTACTAACAGGGATGTTCATTTATTTAGCGTTTGTATTTATAGATTTGATTATTAGTACACTTTTAATGTACCTCGGGATGATGATGGTACCGCCGATGATTTTAAGTTTACCGTTTAAAATACTCGTTTTCGTATATTTAGGTGGATATACAAAAATTGTCGATATTATGTTTAAGACGGTCGCCTGAAGCGCTTGATGCTATGTGATAGGAGTCATATAAATGAATACGTCACCAATTATAGATATTTTCCAAACCTTTTTTTATAAAGGGGTTATGATTTTAATGCCGATTGCCGTTGTAAGTCTGATTGTCGTTATTATTATCGCGGTTATTATGGCGATGATGCAAATTCAAGAGCAAACGCTGACGTTTTTACCGAAAATGGCGAGTATTGTGCTCGTTATTATCATTTTAGGTCCGTGGATGTTCCAAGAGTTAACGATGCTTATTTTAGATTTATTTGATAAAATCCCATCGCTATTGCGTTCGTACTAAGATAGGTGAACTGAAATGAATATGGAATTATGGGCGGCGACGTTTTTTGCGTTTTGTCGCATTACTTCATTTTTATATTTTTTACCGTTTTTCTCAGGCCGATCCATTCCAGCGATGGCAAAGGTTACATTTGGACTTGCTCTTTCAATTACAGTGGCCGATCAAGTGGATGTCTCTCACATCAAGACAGTTTGGGACGTTGCAGCTTATGCAGCAACGCAAATTGTAATTGGTTTATCACTTTCAAAAATTGTAGAGATGCTGTGGAACATTCCGAAAATGGCAGGGCATATTTTAGACTTTGATATCGGTTTATCACAAGCAAGTTTGTTTGATGTAAATGCGGGCTCACAGTCTACTTTACTATCAACCATTTTTGATATATTTTTTCTCATTATTTTTATTTCACTTGGCGGCATTAACTATTTCGTTGCCACGATTTTAAAGTCGTTTCAATATACAGAGGCGATTTCAAAATTGTTGACGACTAGTTTTTTAGATAGTCTACTCGCAACGTTATTATTTGCGATCACATCAGCGGTTGAAATTGCTCTGCCGCTTATGGGAAGTTTATTCATCATTAACTTTGTTCTTATTTTAATTGCAAAAAATGCTCCACAATTAAACGTTTTTATGAATGCATACGTAATTAAAATTACATGTGGTATTTTGTTTATTGCGATGAGTGTACCGATGCTCGGTTATGTGTTTAAAAATATGACGGATGTATTACTTGAAGAGTATACGAAACTATTTAACTTTTTCTTAACGAAGTAGGGGGACGCGCATGGCAAAGGATAATAAAACAGAAAAGGCCACCCCGCAGAAGCGTAAAAAATCGCGTGAAGAAGGGAATATTGCCCGAAGTAAAGATTTAAATAATTTATTTTCCATTCTCGTATTAGCAGTTGTCGTTTACTTTTTCGGAGATTGGCTAGGGTTTGAGATTGCGAATTCCGTAGCGGTGCTGTTTGATCAAATTGGAAAAAATACAGATTCAACCGAGTATTTTTATTTAATGGGGATTTTATTACTGAAAGTATCGGCTCCGATATTAATACTCGTATATGCTTTTCATTTATTCAATTATATGATTCAAGTCGGCTTCCTATTTTCTTCTAAAGTCATTAAACCGAAAGCGTCACGTATTAATCCGAAAAACTATTTTACGAGATTGTTTAGTCGTAAAAGTTTAGTAGATATTTTGAAATCACTGTTTTATATGGGATTAATCGGTTACGTTTCGTACGTTCTCTTTAAAAAGAATTTAGAGAAAATCGTCAGTATGATTGGATTTAACTGGACAGCGTCACTTACTGAAATTATTAGCCAAATTAAATTTATCTTTTTAGCCATTTTAATTATTTTAATCGTTCTTTCTATTATTGATTTCATTTATCAAAAATGGGAGTACGAACAAGATATTAAGATGAAAAAAGAAGAAGTAAAAAGGGAGCATAAAGATAATGAAGGGGACCCGCAAGTAAAGGGGAAACGAAAAAACTTTATGCATGCGATCTTGCAAGGGACAATCGCGAAGAAGATGGATGGTGCAACGTTTATTGTGAACAACCCGACGCATATTTCAGTGGTGCTTCGGTACAATAAACAAGTTGATGCGGCGCCTATTGTCGTTGCAAAAGGGGAAGATGAGCTCGCATTATATATACGAACGCTTGCCCGTGAACATGAAATACCAATGGTGGAAAACCGTCCGCTTGCTCGTTCTTTATATTATCAAGTCGAGGAAGATGAGACAATTCCTGAAGATTTATACGTAGCTGTAATTGAAGTTATGCGCTATTTAATTCAGACGAATGAACTTGAAGTATAATAGCGCGTTTGGAGGAGATCTCTTTGTTTAAGATAGATTCTGCAAGAACCTATTTTTCTATCTTTTTAGCAGCGTCATTCGTTGTGGCGCTCTTAATTCCACTTCCACCATTTATACTTGATATCGTTATCGTTTTTCTGCTAAGTATGTCAGTACTTATTTATATGCGAGCGACAAGTATTAACGAGTGGGATGAATTAAAGTCATTTCCGACGATGTTGTTATTAATCGGGATTTTCCGCGTATCGATTAACGTTTCGACGACGCGAGCGATTTTAACAGACGGAAATGCCGGTCATGTTATTGAAGAGTTTGGCCAGTTCGTAATTGGCGGGAACTTATTAATTGGTATCGTTATTTTTATAGTTTTAATCATATTCCAGTTTATCGTTGCAAACGGTGCGTCTCGTACAGCTGAAGTAGCAGCTCGTTTTACACTTGATTCTTTACCAGGGAAACAAATGTCTATCGATGCTGATTTAAACCAGCGTATTATTTCAGAAAAAGATGCACAAGCAAAACGAAAAAAATTAAATATGGAAACAGAGTTTTACGGGGCGATGGATGGTGCCGGAAAGTTCATTAAAGGGGACGTTATTTTCGGGATTGTCATTTTATTCGTAAACATTATTTTCGGTTTAATTGTCGGAATGATGCAGCAAGGAATGAGCTTTGCAGATGCAGCTCTTCATTATACACAGTTGACTGTCGGTGACGGAATCGTAAACCAAATCGGTTCGTTAATGCTTGCAATTTCAACAGGTATTATCGTAACGCGTGTATTTGACGGCTCACCTGATACGGTAACAGAAGGTATCTTTAAAGAGTTATTAGCGCATGAAGTCGTTGTATATGCACTTGGTGGTTTATTTATCGCAATGGGTATTTTTACTCCGCTACCGTTTCTACCATTCGCACTCGTTGGTGGAACGATTATTTTCTTAGGCATTCGTAATAAAAATCGAATAAAGAAAGAAAAAGAAGACGAGCTTCAAAAAGAATTAGAAATGATTCAAGGCGAAGATGAGCAACTGCAACAAGTGGAAGATTCATTCGGAGTATTTACGGATAAATATCCGATTATTGTAGAACTCGGTTTAGATTTAGCAGCACTTGTAAAGCAGAAAATTAACGGGGAAACAGCTCGTGATAAAGTTGTTCTTATGAGGAAGTCGATTATTACTGACCTCGGTATTAATGTTCCTGGAATTAACTTTAAAGATAATACGAGCTTTAGACCACGCGGACGTTACATTATTCGAATTAAAGGTGCGAAGGCAGCTGAGGGTGTTTTAAAATCAGGTTATTTATTAGCATTGAAAACACCGAACGTAATGGCTGATTTAGATGCAGAGCCAGCGAAAGATCCGATTTTCGGTGAAGATGGGTATTGGATTTTAGAGCATATGGTGCAAGATGCACAAATGAAAGGCTATCAAGTGTTAGAGCCACTTAGCATATTAATTACACATTTAGATGTTGTCGTTAGACGTAATCTTCATGAATTAATTCAGCGTCAACATGTAAAAGACTTAATTAACTCGCTTGAAAATGATAATGGCGTTCTATTAGAAGAGATTAAGAAGAAAGAAATTGATTTATCACTCGTTCAAAATGTTATTAAACAACTTCTAAAAGAAGGTATTTCTATTCGTGATTTACCAACAATTATTGAAGGTATTATTGACGGAAAAGAAGTGTATCAAAATCACGTTGACGGTGTGACATCATTTGTTCGTGAATGTATTTCAAAAGTTATTTGTGAAAATGCGAAAAATCCGGACGGAAAAATATATGCAGCGCTCTTCTCTGATTCAATTGAGTTAGATGCGGATGTTGTGAATAATTCATATCAAGGTTACTTATTAAACTGGGATTTAGATTTAGAAACACGTGTCGTTGAGCAAGTGCAACGCGTCTTTAAGCAAGCACGTTTAATGGGAAGAGAACCAGTGTTATTAACACGTAGAAAAGATTTTAGATTTGCGATTGTAAGACTGCTAGAACGTTATCAAGTGGAAGCACAAGTACTTTGTATTAGCGAATTAGCACCAGAAATTGTTGTGGATCAAATTGCCTATATTGAATAGTAGGGGGTGAAGTAATGGAAAGTACAGAAAAGAAAGAAGCGTTAATGCGAATAAAAGCAGCTTCGAAAAATGAATTGTATCGAAAGTTATTTGACCAATATGGTACAGATTATTATTACGTTGTCGATGAAAGTGTAAAACGAAATATACCGTTTTTCTGGAAAAAGGATTATGAAATGTTAGTTGCTTTTCCAGAAGAAAAACAGGAAGAAGTGAATGAAGGTACAGCTCAATTTCATGAACAGTTAATGGATGTTGTGAATGATCCTTCAGAACAAATTGTGAAGGCGAATGGAATTCAATCAGTACTGCACAATTTAGAAAACGTAACGACTTCTATGTCATACGCGGCAATGCAAACAGGAAATAGTGAAGAATGGGCAAGAAAAAAAGAAAAACTATTAAAGCTGTTTGAAAAAGGAATTGTCGTGGTGAAACAGACGAAAGAAACGGAAGTACCGAAAAAGAAAAAAGTTGTGAAACAAGTCGTTCCGGTAAAGAAAGAAGAAGTAGTTCCAAAGAAAGAAAATCAAGAATCTGTACCGTTTATTATTCAAAAAGTAATTCGGATGCTAGAACAAAACGATGTAGAACAATATTTCATTTATGCATATGCTGAAAAGTTAAAAATAAAGTTTGAAAATGCAACGATGATTACGGAAGAAGAAGTTATTAGGTACATATTGGAAGATATGAAATCTCATTTCAATACGGAAAACGTCTTTGAAAAAGAAGTACAAACAATTGCATTAATCGGTCCAACTGGTGTTGGTAAAACGACGACGCTTGCGAAAATGGCATGGCAATTTCACGGTAAGAACAAAACAGTTGGTTTTATAACGACAGATCATTCACGCATAGGGACAGTGCAGCAATTGCAAGATAACGTAAAGACAATTGGATCGGAAGTAATTGCTGTGCGTGATGAAGCTGCCATGACAAGAGCGCTTACGTATTTTAAAGAAGAAGCGCGCGTCGATTATATTTTAATTGATACAGCCGGAAAAAATTATCGTACGACAGAAACAGTGGAAGAAATGATTGAAACGATGGGACAAGTAGAACCAGATTATATTTGTTTAACGTTATCAGCTTCGATGAAAAGTAAAGATATGATTGAAATCATTACAAACTTTAAAGATATTCATATAGATGGTATTGTGTTTACAAAATTTGATGAAACAGCAAGTAGTGGTGAATTGTTGAAAATTCCAGCAGTATCATCAGCTCCTATTGTATTAATGACAGACGGCCAAGACATAAGGAAAAATATACATATCGCTACAGCTGAACATTTAGCGAAACAAATGTTACAAACATCGTAGAAAAGAGGTGAAGAATAAGGCGCTTGCCTTATTCAAACGAATATGAACGGTCTTTATATAGGTTCTATGGGTATGATGAACTACATGCAGCGAATTAATGTTCATTCGAATAACGTTGCAAATGCTCAAACGACAGGATTTAAAGCAGAAAATATGACGTCTAAAGTATTTGATGTACAAGACACATATCGCCGCGGAGATGGGGCGGTAACAAATATCGGTTCGGTCGATTATGCTGTAGTACCAGCTGCAACACATGTGAATTTAGTACAAGGAAATATACAAATGACAAATAGCGCTACAGATTTCTTTTTAGATGACGGCGCAGCCGGCACAACATCATTTTTCGTTACTTCTAAAAATGATGAAACGTTTTTAACGAGAGATGGTAGTTTCACATTAAATAGTGATCGTTATTTACAAACATCTTCAGGTGCTTATGTTATGGATGTCAATAATGAGCGTATTCGTATTCCTGAAAATGTTGAGTTCTTCGTATCTAATAATGGAGAAATTTATAGAGAAGTTAACGACGGAACTTTGCAAGACCCAGATATTAAGAGAATAGTAATTGCACAGTTACAAACAAAAACAGTAGATGCAGAAACGAATGCTCGTCTCGTGCAACGTGAAAATAAAAGCTTTACACTAGCAGAAGGAAACATCGCTAATTTACCGAACGGAACAGGAATAGTAAAAAATCATATGCTAGAAAATTCAAATGTAGATATGACGAAAGAGATGGCCGATCTTATGACAGATCAAAAGATGATTCAAGCATCACAGCGCGTTATGACGTCATTTGATAAAATTTATGAAAAAGAAGCGAATGAAATATTGAGATAAAGGACTTCCAAAAGTGGGAGTCTTTTTTGTTATTGCTTTTATTACAGTTACATCATAAAATGATAATGATTATCAATATCATTTTATCTATTTTCATAAGAATAGAATTTCATAATGACAGCAATATTTGTTTAACTAAGTGAATTAAAAACAAGGGGATGGTGTATATATGTCTACAAAGAATCAACTTTGCATTGGATTATGTTTAATTTCTAGAAAGAAAGAACAAGAGAATGAGTTTAATTCCGGAATTGATGAACAAGTAGAGTTGGCACTACAGGCAGAAAAGGCTAAGTTAGATTTTGTTTTTAAAGCCGATTATTTAGTGGCGCACCCAGATTTAATTGCTCGTAATAAAGGGAATGTCATTTTAGACCCGACGTTACTGTTTACTGCTATTGCTTATGCGACAGAAAAAATTGGAGTCGTTACAACTGCTTCAACTTCGTTTTATCCACCATATATATTAGCAAGGCAATTACAATCGTTACACTGGATTAGTAACGGCCGAGTAGGGTGGAATATTGTTACATCCATTGACGGTGCTGAAAACTTTGGTGAGGAAGAGATGCCATCATCTGAGGAACGATACGCGAAAGCGGCAGAATGTACAGAGTTAGTAAGAAAACTTTGGAGGAGCCATCCTTATGAAGTGTTGAAAATAGATAACACTGAAGTTATTAGAGAGATGGCTAAACCAATTGAACATAGCGGTGAATATTTTGAGGTAAAAGGTCCACTTAATATTCCGCAGCATATATCAGGAGAAATGCCATTATTTCAAGCCGGTGCTTCAGAGTCTGGTCGGAATTTTGCTGCTTCTGTTGCTGATGCAATTTTTGCTGCAACGCCAGATGTAGAGTCAGGTATTGAACTTCGTCAAGATTTAAGAAGAAGAGCAGAAAAACATGGCCGAAAGCAAGATGCTATACGCGTATTACCTGGATTATATTTCTTTATAGGTGATACATATGAAGAAGCGTTAGAAATGCATAGGCAAGCTCATCAACATCTCACAAAAGAGAAGAGATATGCGTTACTTGAAATGGTTCTCGGATTAGATGCGAGAGGGATTCCGCAAGAAAGTAAAATTACAGAAGAGATGCTGCCAAGTCGGGATCAAACTGTTCGCAGTAAAACTCATGCCGAGTTATTACGGAACTTCATTATTAAAAATGAACCAACAGTTGAACAAATATTAGAACGACCAGAAGTTGTTGGATCGGCTCATTGGGTTGCAGTTGGTACACCAAAAGACGTTGCGAAGCAAATTATGGATAGGTTTGAGGCAGGGGCGTTAGATGGATTTATTGCTATTCCAGGAGGACCTCCAAAGTCACTAGATCTATTCTTTAGTGAAGTCATTCCTTTATTTGTGAAGGCGGGTGTATTTAGGGAAGAGTATACAGGTTGTACTTTACAGGAGCATTTGGCGGGGAACATATTAAATACTTTACAGTTAAAATAAATAATAGTATGTAGAAAAAAGCCTAATTATAAAAGGCTTTTTTTATTTAAAATTAAAAATTCTGAAATATAAGTTGACTGTATGAATGTTATTTTTTATATTAGTAGGTATAACTATAACTACTAAAGAGGTGAGAGTATGACAACGGCATTATATTTAGAAGATGCATACAAAACGAGTTGTGAAACAGAAGTGATAAAAGTAGAAGGGAATAAAGTATTTCTAAAAGAAACAGTTTTTTATCCAACTGGTGGAGGGCAGGAATGTGATACGGGTGTCATTGTACAAGATGGGTCTGTATTTGAAGTTGAAAAAGTAAAGAAGGAGCAGGGAGAAATAGTTCACTATATAAAAGATGAAGCTCAAGTAAAATTAGGTCCAGTTAAATTAGAGATGAATTGGGAAAGACGTCATAATTTAATGCGTCATCACTCGTTACTGCATCTTATCGGAGCTGTTGTTTATGAAAAGTATGGAGCACTATGCACCGGAAACCAAATTTATCCTGATAAAGCACGTATCGATTTTAATGAGTTACAAGAGTTATCGAGCGTGGAAGTAGAAGAAATTGTTGAGGAAGTGAATAAACTTATTGAGCAAAATAAAGAAATTTCCACTCGCTATATGAGCCGCGAAGAAGCAGAAAATGCTGTAGGAATGATTAAAACAGCAATAAATCTCCTGCCAACTACTATCCAAGAAATCCGCATTGTTACAATTGAAAATTTAGACGAACAAGCTTGTGGAGGCACACATGTGAAAAATACGAGTGAAATAGGAACACTTGTTATTGATAAAGTAAAAAGTAAAGGGAAGCAAAATCGTCGTTTTGAAGTAAGGGCGATTTAGATTGTGAGGGGTTACCGATGGATGAAATTATAAAGGAATTACAAAAGTTAGGATTTTCCCAGTATGAATGTAAAGCGTATATTGGATTGTTAAAACACTCCCCAGTAACAGGCTATGAAGTGAGTAAACAAACAGGAGTACCTCGTTCTATGATTTACGAGGTACTCGGTAAGTTAATGGATAAAGGAGCGGTGCATATTGTACCTTCTGAACCAGTTAAATATGTACCAGTACCAGCTACCGAATTAATGAATCGAATGCGAAAAGACTTTGAAAAATCCTTTGAATTTTTAGATGAGAAACTAAATTGTTTAGAACAAGAGCGACAAATAGATGTAATTTCGCATATTCGCTCAAATGATCGTGTTTTAAAAGAAATATGCAATATAATTAATAGGGCAAAGGAAGAATTATGGATTTCTGTATGGGAAGATCAAGTGCATGAAATTGAGCCATACATTCATCAAAAGAAAGAGGAAGGCGTACATATATTTTCAATCTTATTTGGAGCTCCAGAAACAAAAATAGGAGCGACGTTTCATCATAATTATATGACGCCCCACGTTGTTGAAAAGAGAATGGGTGGTCATTTAACTGTTATTGCTCGTGATGGAGAGGAAGTATTAATTGCGAACTTCTCAAATGATAGCACTTCATGGGCCGTTACAACGTATGACCCAGCGCTAGTTCTCGTTGCGACAGAGTATGTGCGGCACGATATTATGGTTGAAGAAATCACAAAGGAATTTGGAGCTGATAAGTTAGATACGTTATGGCGTGAAAATATAGATTTAGTTCATGTCGTAACAGGAAAACGAACTTTAGAAGGAATGGAGGATGATAAGGATGAGTAAAGCTGAGGCACATGTAGCTTTGCAGAGCGATGATACATTTCAGCAAGGAGTAAAAGATTGTTTACCAACTGTATTTGGTTATTTGAGCATCGGTATAGCAGCTGGTGTAATTGCAAAAACAGCAGGTTTTTCTATCATTGAAATTGCATTTATGTCCACTTTAATTTATGCAGGTTCTGCCCAATTTATATTAGCTGGTATGTATGCAGCCGGTGCTCCTGCTTCCGCAATTATTTTTACTGTATTTTTTGTTAATTTACGCCATTTATTAATGAGTGCTGCCCTCGCACCGTACTTTACGAAACTACCTCTATTAAAAAATGTCATTATCGGTTCGCAAATTACAGATGAAACTTTCGGCGTTGCAATGCAGCATGCAGCGCAAAAAGGATATTTAGGTGAAAGATGGATGATTGGGCTTAATGTAACAGCGTATTTAAATTGGATACTTGCTACTATTATTGGTGGGCTATTTGGTGAGTGGATACCAGATCCACATACATACGGGATGGATTATGCATTACCAGCGATGTTTATCGGATTATTTGTTCTTCAGCTCATAAGTAGTAAACCAAAACTAGTAATTCATTTAAGTGTTGCAATTGTAGCGATTATTATCGCATACGTTTCACACCTATTTATGCCAGATAGTATAGCGGTTATTATCGCAACATTACTAGCTGCGACGATTGGAGTGGTGATTGAAAGATGGAAATGAGATTAGATGTATTATTACTTTTACTAGCAGCAGGAGCTGTTACACTCGTGCCACGTATTTTACCTCTACTCGTGTTTAGCAAACTACAAATTCCTGACTGGGGTTTAAAATGGTTAAATTACATACCAATTGCGATATTAGCAGCGCTTTTAGCACAAGTTTTATTTATGCATGAGACGATACAGTGGGATTATCTTATTGCAGCAATTCCAACATTTCTTGTAGCGATATATACTCGTAGTTTATTAGGTACAGTATTAACGGGAGTGGTTGTGATTATTTTGTTACGTTTCTTTTTCTAAAAAGGATTCAGCTCATATAATAGCGAAAAGTGTAATAACATGAAAAATATAGGGGTGGTGTTATGATACTTTTAACGATAGGAGCAATTTTGTTAACGTTGTTTATTTTCTTTATTATCGGTTTCGTTACGTTTATGATGTTTGTTGATAAGGCGACACCTCAAATATATTATACACCTTGTGAATCAGTGACAGTGAAAACTAAAGGTAAACATAGAAGGAAGAAAAGTTGAAAGTTGGCTTTTCTTCCTTCTTCTATTACATCCCCGAAAGAACTAACAACAACAGCCCAAATAGAAAACTAATAAAGGAAAGAAAACCAATACATATCGAGAACACACGATTATTTCTCCATTCGTGCCAAAAAGCGATAAATCCTAAAATACAAAGGAAAAACCAAATGGGCAGGAATATGAACTCGCTAACTTTCTCGGGGAGTAACGAATAAAAAGTTGTTACATATAAGATCCAATTTGTAAAAAATAAAATGCAAATGATAATAGATTGTAAGTAGGGGCGGTTGAAAAATATCCCTTTTTTTACGGTTTTAAAAATGATAGTTAGCGCTGAGATAAAGGCAATGAGTATGAAAACAAGTAAGAGTAATGTCAGCGTCATTTTGAGTCTCCTTTATAAGATTGTTCTTATCACGCATGGGCAGTAAGACCCACATCTTAAAACTCAACGTAAGAAAAGAGATTAGGTGGGGGATGAACACCCCCCACTGATTGAAGTTTCACTTTACAAGAAATGAATCTATTAAATGGTATGCTTGTTTTGTAGAGTGCCAGTTATATTTTTTAGTGTACGGATTTAGAAATCCATGTTCACCGTGTAGTTGTTTTATTTCTAATAAAGGATTATTTTGTTGCTGCAATGTTTGAATTAAAGAGGATACTGAAAAACTAGCTTCTTTTTCAGGAAATATAAGTAGTGTAGCGCATGTAGGCTTTATGTGAACATAGTCGCGTATACGAGAACCGTAACATCCGATAATAAAATCTATTTTCGGATTGTTACTACATAGCCATGAGACGGTAGCTCCAACGCTAAAGCCGATAAGACCAATATGTGTATAACTACTAGAAAGATGAGAAATGAATTCTTCAATTTGCTTTTTTCCATAATCAAATCCAATATGATTTACAAAATGTTCATATGCTTTTTCTTCATCACTATAATGAAATGCATGTTGCGATTGTAGAAGGTTAGGACAGAATACGTCTATATGAGATGAAGTAAAGTGGTTGGTAACGTGATGCATATGGTCGTTCACACCATATATTTCATGAACAATAACGAGAGCTACTTTTTTCTTCATAGTTATATTGTGCCTCTTTGAAACTTAAATTCTTTCTCAACAAGGCAGATACGCAGGTGGAAGTTTTCATACCATTGCTCACGACCTCTTTTTTTCGCTTCTTTATGTAAGGTGTTCTTTTTCCAATTTTCAATCGCATCAAGTGATTCCCAATAAGAAATTGTTATTCCGAGTCCAGAATTACCTCGTGCACTTTCTACACCTAAAAATCCAAGTTGCTGTTTCGCAAGTTCCTCCATTGTTTCGGCAACGGTACTATAATCTTTCGTATCATTTGATAAATTAGAAGTGAATATAACTGCATAATAAGGTTTGTTTTTTTGTAAATCAGATTTCATTGTCTTTCCCCCTTAATATATAGTGCGAATAATTGATTCATAGTTTGTATTTTAGCAGGTCAAAAAAAGAAAAGAAGTAGAAAATTCTTATTTTTTTCATCCCATGTAAAATAGAGGGGTAGAAGAAATTTATAGTAAATAATCTAAAGTAAGAAAAACGCCACTCCAAAAAATTGAAGTGGCGTTTCTTATATTTCCTCTAAACTATTAACTGGAACTGTTAATTCGCGTTTTGGATTTGTTACTTCATATATGCGGGCGGTTTCGTTGCTTTCGTCGACGTGTTGAATCATAACAGGCATGCCTTGGAAACTGACATTGGCTTCTTCAGATGACTCGGAAAGCTCTTTTGCACGTTGTATATTCATTTATATTCCTCCCATCATTATTATCTTTGCAAAAATAGAGGAATAATATACCATTTTGAGACGTTCTTAAAGTTTTTGTATTATTTGTAATGTTTCTTTAATAAATGCAGAGAAAATAGAATCCGGATAAGATTGTATAATTTGATTTGCTTTTGTTGCTTCTTCAAGAGCTCTTGTTTTATCATTTAGTCTGACGTAACAAAGTGCACGATATGCACCTGCTGTTGTAAGCCACGCTTGATCAAGTGGATGGTTCATATAATCCGGTATAATACCACGTTGCAATGCTTGTAAAGCTTCCTCGTAACGTTTTAATCCGTATAAAGCTTTTCCTTTTTCAAGATAATACAATCCGTCGTCTTGAAAAATTGGTTCATCTTTTAGTTTTTCTCGAAATTGTTCTAGATGTTCTAATGCAATTGTATATTCATTCGTAATTGTGTTGTAGTAGTAAGCCTTTAAAAGATCAACAATCGCAGCGGATAAAGTATCTTCTGTAAAGATGGCAAATTGCTCAGATTTTTTTATGTAATATAAATATTGTTCTTTATCAGCTGTAATGACTTTTTGGTAAGATAAAATACGGTAAAATTCGTCTGTTTTAAAATACACTTGATGCTTTTTTGAAAACGCGAGTGCCTCTAATATCGTTTTTTCACATTTTTCATAATCGCCACATGCTAGTAAAATGATGGCTTCATATAAACATAACTCGATATGTATAATGAGATCCATTTCTAAATGTTTCTCTTCATAATCATTTCTAATACTAGCTATAAGTTGTAAACATTCATCATATTCTTTACGTGTGAATATCGCAAAAGATAATTTTAATTTTGTTTCTGTACTGTCGCGGTATAACTTATATTTTTCAAAAATAGAAACAGCTTTTTCTACGTAAGATTCAATGCTGTAATCTTTCATAATCGCCGCAGCAGTTATAAATTGTTTGTATAAACGAGCTGTATTTAAAGTAGAAGGTAGTTCTTTTTGAACAATCGGTAGTAGAGCTTCATATACTTCATCACATTTATTTTTCTTTATGAGTTGCTCCATTTTTGTAATGAGTTCTGCCATTTCTATATCATCTTCTTCTAGTAAAAAACTTGTTTCACATCCAAGTTTTTCAGCGATATATTGCAATGTTTTCATAGAAGGTGTAGCTTTTCCATTTTCAATTTGACTAAGCATACTTTTTGTGAGTTCCGAACCTGCCAGTGCTGTTTGCGTAAGCTTTTTTTCTTTTCGTAATGCTTTGATTTTTTCACCGAGAGTTGCCATATTATTGCTCCTTTATATTCAAAAAGTTTAATTGTATTTAACTTTTTATTGTGAAAATTGGAAAGTTGATTATATAATAAGTTTAACACAATTTAACTTTTAAGGGGAGAGAGTCAAAAATGGGAGATATAAGTATAGGACAACATGATTCAAGAATGAAGATTGCAACTAGAAATATCATTTTAATGATGATTGGAAAAATGACGTCTTTATTAGGCGCAGGTATTTATACGTTCGCAATGGGGTTATATGTATTAAAGACTACTGGTTCAGGGATGGGGTTTGCAATTACGCTCGTTTGCGGATCACTTCCAAGGATGATCTGTGGCCCAATTGCTGGTGCTGTAGCAGACCGTGTGAATCGAAAATGGCTTGTCATTGGTACTGATTTATTAAGTAGTTTAACGATGCTTAGTATGTTTATTCTTGCTACTATATTTGGGCCATCACTTCTTTTTATTTATATTTCAGCAGCATTATTATCAATTTGTGCAAGTTTTTATTCTGTTGCATTAACTTCGTCTATTCCGAGTTTAGTAGATGAAGGACGTATTCAAAAAGCGAGTGCTTTAAATCAAACGGCAGCTTCTTTATCAAATATTTTAGGACCGATTATTGGCGGAGTTGTATATGGTTTCTTTTCAATTAAATCGTTTTTCCTATTAAATAGCATTACGTTCTTTTTAGCGGTTATTTTGCAATTATTTATCGTATTTGATTTATATAAAAAAGAAGTGGCTGAAAGTACAGAGCATTTCTTGACGAGTATAAAAGAAGGTTTTTTATATGTAAAAAGACAACGTGAAATATATGGTTTAATGAAAATAGCATTGTGGGTAAACTTTTTTGCGTGTGGTCTAACAGTTGCACTTCCGTACATTATCGTCCATACATTGCATTTATCTTCAAGGCAACTCGGTACTGTAGAGGGAATGTTAGCAGTCGGGATGCTAATGGGAGCGATTGCTTTATCAGTGCGTAAAGAAGTGAATAATCCGTTTCGTTCTATTTATACTGGACTGTTTTTGTTTGCAGGTTTAAGTTTATGTACAGTCTTTCCGTTGTTAGTTGTCATTCCAAAAGTAGCAAGTTTTATTTACTATATTGCTTTTATGATGTTAACTGGTATAGCAATTATGATTGTAAACATTCCAATGCAAGTACATATGCAAAAAACGACAGATCCGAGCTACCTAGGGCGTGTGTTTGGCCTACTTGAAACAATTGCGACTGCAATCGCACCGCTTGGTATGATTGTATATGGACTACTATTAGATATGTTGCCAACTAGCATTGTTATGATGACAATAGGTGGAGGGTTATTGTTAGTTGTATTAGTTGGAGTAAAGCAACATATGGCGAAAAAACAAGTAGATGTGTCCGCTTAAAAATAAGAAAATAATAAAAATTTGACTTATCATTATAAAAATGACTAAATTAGTATTTTAGTTTTTGAAACTCTTTTTCATGTATGTTAAAGTAAAGTGAGCTTGCAAAGAAAAGGAGACAACAGCATGAAAAAATTAAGTTTTGTTATGCTTTTTCTATTAGTCGTAATGGCTGGATGTAGCAATTATGACACATATATTGAAACAGGTATGCAATCATTGAAAGATGAAAAGTATAGTGATGCAACAATGTGGTTCGAAAAAGCAGAAAAAGAGAAATCAGGAAATGAAGCGAAATCATATAAAGAAGTTGCTGAGAGAATGGATCACGGAGCAACAGCATTAAAAGACGGTAAGTATTTAGAAGCGAAAGACATTGCAAATGAAGTGTTACAAAAGAAAAAAGATGATGAACTTGAAAAAGCTGTAACATCAAATGCAGAGAATATGCTTCAAAAAGCAAAAGATGTGGAAGAGAAAGTAAATGAAAGAGTGGCAAAGCGTAGAAAGGTAGAAGAAGAAGGAATCGATAAAATTATTAAAGCTGTCGATAGTATAGATGAAGTGAAAGAAAAAGAGAAGAAAGTATCAGAAGCATTAGATAAGGCTGAAGAGGCGCAAGCAAAAATTGAGGCAAAGAAAAATAAATAGATTTATAGTTTAAAAGGCTGTCGTGCATAACGACAGCCTTTTAATTTTTTGTTGCAAATGAAGTGATGCTCTGTAGTAAAAAAGAAATGATTTTAGAATTCCATCTGTCCTCATGATGAATCGTATAAATGTTACGCTGAAATTCAAATTCAGGGATTGGTATATAGCATAGCTCATTTCGTTGTATTTCTTGCTCGATAGCAAGTTTAGAAATAAAGGCAATTCCATTACCATATTTTAAAATTTGTTTCATCGTTTCTAATGAGTCTAATTCAATTTCAGATTGGAATGTAATGTTGTGCGCCAACGTCCATTGTGTAAGTAAATCTCTCGTTGTAGATGGATTACGATGCAATAGTATGCGTTCCTTTTCGATATTTTGTAACGATACATTGTCTTTCTTTGAAAAATGATGTTCTTTGGAAAAGGCAAGAACAAGTGTATCGGGCATTATATTCGTTTGTTTTAAAAGTGGTTCATCAAATGGAGCAGCGGAAATTATCCCAAGATCGATTTCGTGATTTTGTAGCATCATTCGAATTTCAGGGGCTGTTTTCACTAGTAGCGTTATTTTTATATTGGGAAATTCACATTGAAATTGATGAACGACTTCTGGCAAAAGATAAGTCGCTGGTACATAACTAGCGCCGATTGTTATAGCACCTTTATGAAAATCTTTAAACTCTTGCGTGACACGTCTAGCTTCTTTCATAAGTGCATCTATTTTACAAGCATAATGGTGCAAAGCCTCACCAGCCTCTGTTAAGAAATACCTTCCAGAACGTAATTCGAATAGAGATACACCGAGTTCTTCTTCTAAGCTTTTTATATGAAATGTAATAGTTGGTTGTTTAACGCCAAGTTTTTCTGCAACGATTGTAAGCTTTTTGTATTTCTTAATAAGTACTACAATTTCTAATTTTAAGAGATTCATTATGAATTGCCGCCTTTTTTATTTTAACTATAGAAAAAATCTATAGAAATAAATAGTTTATTAGAAGTTTTTTAATTTAATCTTTACAGTACATTAACATTCAGTATAAATCTTCCATATAGAATGAAAGCAGGTTAAGAATGAGGGGAGAGAGGTGAAACGGTGGATATTACAATTAGTGGATTAGAAAAGGCATTTGGAAAAATACAGGCGTTAAAGACGTTGCAGATTGTAATGAAACAAGGGGAATTCACTACACTTTTAGGACCTTCGGGGTGTGGAAAAACGACTTTACTTAGAATGATAGCAGGGCTTGAAGAACCAGATAAGGGAGAAATATATTTTGGAGACCAGTGCATGTATTCTGCTGCAAAAAAGATAAAGACATCTCCTCATGAACGGAATATCGGTATGGTATTTCAAGATTTTGCTTTATGGCCGCACATGACTGTTTTTGAAAATGTTGCATTTGGTTTAAGAGCTACAAAGCAAACGAATCAATTGCGAGAAAAAGTAGAAGATGCGATAAAGCGAGTTCGCCTGCAAGGTATGGAGAAAAGGTATCCACACGAACTTTCTGGTGGACAGCAACAACGTGTCGCATTCGCTAGAGCAATTGTAACAAAACCTCATTTTATTTTGTTTGATGAACCGCTAAGTGCACTCGATGCAATTTTGCGAGAAGAAGTGAGAATAGAGCTTATGGATATCGTTCATTCCATTGGTTTAACTGCACTGTATGTCACTCATGACCAAACAGAAGCAATGTCAATGTCAGACCAAATTATTGTCATGAAACAAGGAGAAGTATTACAAAAAGGAACACCGGAAGATATTTATGTGAAACCGTCTCATGAATTTGTTGCCAAATTTGTTGGTAAGGCGAATTGGCTTGTAGAGGGTAAAAAAATGGTTCGTCCAGAGCATGTGAGCTGGACGAAAAATGAAGTGTGCGAAATGTATACAGGTGAAATTAAGCACGTTACATATGCAGGAGAACGGTATGAAATAAAAGTAAACATGGGGGCACTCGGAATATGGACAGCTTATCACAATAGTAAATTAAGCATCGGTAAACCAGTATCGTTATATGTGCCAAAAAAATGTATTCATCATATAGGGGGAGAATCATATGAAGAAATTCAGTTCGCTTAAGTCTTTATTTGTATGTACTTTATTATTTTCGGCTGTAGTAACAGGGTGTAGTTCAAAGACAGGCAATGCAGATGCAAAAAGTAAAAATACGACTGAAAAGAAAATTGTTGTATATAGTGCAGGGCCAAAAGGGTTAGCAGAAAAAATTCAAAAAGACTTTGAAAAGAAAACTGGTATAAAGGTGGAAATGTTTCAAGGGACAACTGGTAAAATTTTAGCGAGAATGGAAGCTGAAAAGAAAAATCCAGTCGTTGATGTAGTCGTACTTGCATCATTACCAGCGATGGAAGGATTAAAGAAAGAGGGTCAAACGTTAGCTTATAAAGAAGCGAAACAAGCTGATAAGCTGCGTTCTGAATGGTCAGATGATAAAGGACATTATTTCGGGTATAGTGCTTCAGCATTAGGGATTGTGTACAATACAAAAAATGTGAAGACAGCGCCTGAAGATTGGAGCGATATAACGAAAGGGGAATGGAAAGGAAAAGTGAATCTTCCAGATCCAGCACTTTCAGGTTCAGCTTTAGACTTTGTAACTGGATATGTGAAAAAGAATGGAAAAGATGGATGGAATTTATTTGAACAACTTAAGAAAAATGAAGTTACAGTAGCAGGAGCAAATCAGGAAGCGTTAGACCCAGTTGTAACAGGTGCGAAAGATATGGTAATTGCGGGTGTTGATTATATGACGTACAGCGCAAAAGCAAAGGGTGAACCTGTTGATATCGTATATCCAAAAAGCGGAACAGTTATTAGTCCACGCGCAGCGGGAATTATGAAGGATAGTAAAAATGTAGAAGGCGCAAAAGAGTTTATTGATTATTTATTATCCGATGATGTACAAAAACAAGTTTCTAAAGCGTATTTATTGCCTGGTAGAACAGATATAAAAGCTGAAAATAGACCAAATGTAGAAGAGATTCCAGTATTAAATATTGATTGGAAAACAGTTGAGAAAGAGCAAGATGAAATAGGAAAACAATTTAAGAAAGTATTTCAATAAGATGGTGATTCCATGGTAAATCGATTCGTATCAGTAAGACAAGTTGGAATGACGGTAGCGTTATTGCTTGTGGCGATGTTAATCGTCATTCCCCTTTTTCTTATTTTATTTTCTAGTATATATGAAAATAGCAGTTGGAACTTTTTAAAGCCTTTTGAAGTGATGCAGAGTGGTGGATTAGCTGGGATTTTTCTGAATTCGCTGCTTCTAGGTGTACTCGTTGTAATAGGAGCTACAATATTTGCATTTCCATTGGCGTTTATTATGAGCAAAACAGATGTAGGAAAGTATAGTAAGTTAGATATTGTTTTTATGATTCCATTTATGACACCGCCGTATATTGGATCAATGGGCTGGATTTTGTTCATGCAACCTAACGGCTATTTTGAACAATTTTTTCCGATGCTAAAGACAGTTTCATCATTGTTTTTTAGTTTAGGAGGTATGGTCTTAATTATGAGTCTGCATTTATTCCCATTCCTGTATTTCATGCTGAAAAACACGTTACTTCAGATTGGGAGTAGTAAAGAAGAAGCTGCAGCAGTTCATGGCGGAAGTTTTTTCTATCGTTTAAGAAAAATAATATTGCCGTTATTAGTATCAAGTTATGTAATGGGTGCTTTACTCATTTTCGTAAAGACGATTGCTGAATTTGGAACACCGGCTACATTCGGACGTAGAATAGGATTCCACGTGTTAACATCAGAAATCCATAAATTTATTTCGAGTTGGCCAATTGATTTTAGTAGTGCAACAGCATTATCTTCTTTATTACTTAGTGCTTGTATGCTTATTTGGTATATGCAAAATGTATTGAATCGAAAGTATTCATATGCAATGGTTAGTGGAAAAGGTGTGAAATCTAAAAGATATACTTTGTCTATATTTACGCGCGTTGTAGCATGGATGTATGTAATTGGTTTATTAATAGTATCAATTGGAATTCCATACTTTTCTATACTTATTGCTTCTTTGTCAAAATTAAGAGGCGGCGGTTTACATGTAAATAACTTTACAACAAGCCATTATGAGGCATTGTTTACAATAGGATCTCCGGGATTAGAGGCTTTATGGAATAGTTTTCTTTTTTCACTCGTAACAGCGATTATCGCGGTAATGATTGGAGTCTTTTTGGCACTTATGATTCGAAAGGGGAAAAAAACCTCTGAAAAATGGCTTGATATGTGCGGTATGTTACCGAATATGGTACCAGGAATCGTTATGGTTGTAGGTCTTATTCTATTTTGGAATTCACCATATATGCCTATGTCAATTTACAATACACCAATCATGGTTATCGTAACGTATGTTGTTCTGTTTTTACCTTACACGGTGCAATATGTAAAATCATCACTCGGACAAATTGATGATTCTCTCATGCAGGCAGGAAGTGTTTTTTCTGGAAATTATATTTATATTTTTAGAAAAATAATAATGCCTCTTATTATCCCAGGCATTCTTGCTGGATGGGCGATGACATTTACAATTTCGATAAGAGAGTTAGTAGCATCGCTTCTCGTATTACCTCCATCAGTAGAAACGTCAGCAACGTTTATTTTTGCTCAATTTGAACAGGGTGAAGTATCTATAGGCATGGCGATGGCCGTTGTTTCTGTTGGACTTACAACAATGTGCTTATTACTGCTGCAACATATGGAGCAAAAACGAAAAGGGGTAGCATGATGAGGGTAGAAGTATGGGGAGGAGCTGGAGAGTACGGTCGCTCCTGCTATTTTGTAAAAAATAAAGAGACGAAAATAGTATTTGATTGTGGTATTAATCGATCTTATGAGGATAGTTATCCAAAAATAGAGAGAGAAGCTGTTCCATTTCTAGATGCGGTATTTTTATCACATATTCATGAAGATCATACGATGGGTTTACCTTTATTAGCGAAGTATGGCTATAAGAAAAAAATTTGGACGACTCGTTATACGAAGGAGCAACTGCCGTTATATTATGAAAAATGGAGAAACTATAATGTGATGCAAGGGTGGGATTTACCTTATAGCGACCAACACATAAAAGATTTAAATTATGTATGTATTGATGAGATTAGCAATCCAAATGAATGGGTACAAATTACTCCTACATTGCGGTTTCAATGGGGATATAGTGGGCATGTATTGGGAGCTGTTTGGTTTTTAGTTGATATGTATAATACATACGTATTTTATTCAGGCGACTATTCAGCAGAGTCTAATATACTACGAGCTAATTTACCTGAGAAATTGGGCCACAATATAAAAGTCGCAATTGTGGATGCCGCTTATCACACAGATGATGTTTCGCAAAATGAACGTGTAAACGAACTATGTGCAGAAATTGAACGAGTTATGCAAAATAAAGGAATAGCATTATTACCGCTGCCACAACTTGGTAGGGCGCAAGATATAGTATTGTATTTATATGAACGATATAAAGAATTTCCGCTTATAGTAGATAAAGAAATTTTGGCTGGATTTGAAGAGATGTTCGTATATAAAGATTGGATAAAAAATAATGAAGAATTTAAATGGATTATGGAGAGTTTAAAAAGAAACATAATAGTGATGGATAATGACATTAGTATGCAAAATAGTTACGGAATAGTTGTAATGAGTGATGCGAATATGCAAACGAAACGAGCACAGTTATGCTATGAACAGCTTCGGAATGAAAAACGTAATTCCGTTATTTTTACTGGGCATATTGCGAAAGGGAGTTTTGCAGAAAGAGTTATGAAAGAACCTGTAAGGAGTACATGTAGGGTGAAGCGAGTTCCGTATAAAGTTCACCAAAGTATAAGAGACGTTAAAGAGATGTTAAATACATTATTACCAGAACATACGGTGCTAGTACACGCTTTGAAAGAGGATACAGATCGATTACAACAAAAGCTAAGTACAGCAGGATATGAAAATGTATATTCACTTGCAATGGAACGTATAGAAGTCATTTAAAATACAAAGGGGATAGGTATATGAAAAAAGTATTTGTATTCGTAAGCATTTTCTTTTGTTGTTTCCTTTATAACGTTAAGGAAGGGTTTACTGCTAGTCCAATGAAACCTAGTTTTGAAGTGAAGTTATTATTAAAGCCAGAACAAGTATTAGGTTATAACAAAGAGATGAAGCAAGAGGTGCTAGAACATTTCCAGGCTGGTACAAAATATGAAAGAATACAAGTGCAATTTTTAGATACTGCGAATAAAAGTTTAAATGATGAAGGTTGGTTTGCTAGAATTCGAAAGAAAGAATTTAGTAAAGATTTTGAACTAACATATAAAAAAAGATATCCTATTCAAAATGGTGTAATTCAAGATGCACTAGAAGTAGCTAAAAAAGAAGGATTCGATAGTAATACGGATAGTTATGAGGCGGAAATAGATTGGGGATTTGAGAAGAAAACATTAAGCATTTCAAATAAGAAAAGCTACAGTGCTAAAGGATATGGGATACTTGATTTACCAAATGAACAAGCTGCTCAAAACATGTTAATAGAAAAATTACCAGGGAAAATGAACAAATGGTTGTATACAAATTGGGGAGAAGAGATGTTAAAGAATTCCCGTATTTACGGTCCTGTATTAATGAAGCGATATACAGGAGAGTTTGAAAACATAAAAGCAAATATTGAAATTTGGCCATTAAGTAATACTGGGAAATTAGAAGATGACTTCGTAATAGAAGTGTCATTTAAAACAAATGAAGAAAGTATTGCGACAAAACAAAGGGAATTATTAATGGCGGGTTTAGAGAAAAAAGGCTGGTTGTTACCGAAAGATAGTTTAAAGACAGAGCTTATTTTTCAGTAAATGAGAAAAAAGGAATCCATATTTCGTGGATTCCTTTTTCTAATATATGAGTATTAAGCTAAATCAGCTGACACGAACATATCACTATTTTGAAGATTTTTAGAGCGTAAACTATAAGCAACTACCTTCTTTTTATATTGTTTTACAACATCAACATGCTCTTCATGACTGTAAATATAAAATGTGAAATCTTTTTTACCACGTTTTGCATGGATAATTAAAGGAGTGCCTTCATTATGGGGTGGTGCATAATAGCGATCTAAAAATAAACCTTCGTTAAAATCATGAATAATTTTTGATTTCTGTTCGCCTTCTACGTTATTTCCGTGAATTGTAATAGTCACATTCTCTTCTTCAAGTTGTGGATGTGTTTCGTACTTGCTAATAATGGATTCAATAACAGTGTTAGGAAGGCTAGAAACGATAATTTTAAATGCTCCAAATACAACTAACATTACAATAAACCAAGTCGTCATAGTAATCATCCCCTTTATTCTATTTAATAATATAACTCATATGGTAATAGTACATATGGTGAAGTTTTGTATAATTTGTGAAAAATATGCCATTTTTACGAACGAAATGTTAGAAAAATCAATTTTGTTACAAAAAGTTGAAATTGAAGTATTTTGAAAGAAAAAGGTTTATAATAAAAATATAACTAATAATCACATTACTAATTATAAGGAAGTGTAACTATGAGTACTGTAGCAATCGTATATGGTATTATTCTTTCCACAATTATTGTTTTGTTTTTTGTTGGGGTTTCACGTTATATTCATAAATGGAAAGAAGGCGTTGCGAAATTAAATCACATTGAAGAAGAACTTAGTGATTTAATGTTACATCATGGTAAGTAAAATTTTTCAACTAAACAATGTGAAGAATATCACAAAACATGCTTTCCTAATGAAGGCATGTTTTTTTGTTGTTTAAAAAAAGAAGTGTTTTGTATAAATAATCTAATTATTACTTAAAAAGGGAAATTTATTTAGTATAATATATAATATGTTTATTTTAGGGGGAGTATCATGAGGGGATTAAAAGTTGTTGGAATTATAGCTGGAATTACTATAGTAGGCTGTATAGCTTTCTTTTCAGTGAAGGAATATGTCAATTCCAAAGAAGACTCTAATTATGTGCTAAATTACATAAAAGAACATAAGGATGATAAAACAACTTCTTTAATTGTTAAAAGAAATGGTGAAACATTGACATCAATAAATGAAAAAGAAAAACTACCGCTAGCAAGTATGTCGAAAATCGTTATAGCAATTGAATATGCTAAGCAAGTAGCTGAAGGGAAAATAAGAAAAGACGAGCAAATTTCATTGAAAGAATTAGAAAAATACTATGTGAAAAATACTGATGGTGGTGCACACCCTGCATGGCTAGATGATGTAAAAGTTAAAGAGTTAGTGAAGGGTGGTCAAACTTCTTTAGAAGAAGTAGTGAAAGGAATGATCCATTATAGTTCGAATGCGAATGCATCATATTTATTGGACAAGCTTGGAGCAGCGCGGATAAATGAAAGTTTGAAAGAGTTAGGCTTAAATAGTCACGATGAATTTTATCCAACGTATACAGGGGCATTATATATGAGGGGCTATGTTGAAAAAGAACTGCATATTCCTCAAAATAAAGCATTGGACAAGCTACGTAATATGTCTAATGATGAATATGTTAAGCATGTATGGCAAATACATGAATGGATGAAAGACGAGAAAGAATGGACAAAACGCGAGATATCGTTAAAAGCCGATATGGACTTTCAGCGTATTTGGTCAGATCGGTTTATAGGTGCAAATGCGAAGGATTACATGAGTTTACTGGAAAAGATAAATAGCAGAAATTATTTTACACCACAAATGCAAGGTGAGATTGAGAATATATTTAAAGGAACCGTAGGAGAGGGTATGTTCGAATTTGCTGGACAGAAAGGTGGTTCTACGGCATTTGTATTAACAAATAGTTTCTATGGTACTGATAAAAAAGGGAATAAGATTGAGATTGTCTTTATGATGAACAATTTGAGTGAAAAAGCATTTGAAAAACTTCTAAGTAATATGGATTACTTTATTCGAGATATTGTCATAAGTGAGGAATTCAGAAATAAATTATAATGAAATAATTTTATTATGTAAACAAAAGGCGATTATGAAAAGCGCTCTTTTTTAATACAGGATTTTCCAATCATATTATTGAATATAGATTGAAAATAAGAAAGGAGGTTGAAAAATGACAACAATATATTTCGTTCGCCATGCCCATTCTACATATACAAAAGAAGAACGGGAACGACCTTTATCTGAAAAAGGGCACTGTGATGCAGAGAATGTAACGCATTTATTAAAAGATAAACATGTTGATGTTGTTATTTCTAGTCCGTACAAAAGAGCAATCCAAACTGTACAAGGAATTGCGAATACATATAAATTATCAATACAAACAGAAGAAGATTTGCGTGAAAGATTATTGAGCACAGAGCTGGTATCAAATTTTAATGATGCTATGCAGAATGTGTGGGAAGATTGGAGTTTTGCATACGAAGGCGGAGAATCGAATGATGTCGCACAAAGGCGTGCTGTAATATGTATGCAAAATATATTAAAACAATATGAAGGTAAGAAGATTGTAATAGGTACGCATGGAAATATTATGGTATTACTCATGAATTATTTTAATTCGAAATATGATCTTGAGTTTTGGAAAACACTTCATATGCCTGATGTGTATCAATTAAATTTTGATAAAAATCGTTTCATTTCTGCTGAAAGAATAGAGAAAACAGGTCATCGGTTAAATATTTTGTAAAAGTTTATCAAAAAAAGAGGAAAGAGAGAAGTTATTGTAGAAGTATGACTTTGTAACATAAAAAATATATGTTAAAGGAGGCTGTTTACATGTTTGAGAAAGAGAAAGAAGGGCTTATTGAAGTTCAAAACGTATATGAAATTGCACCAGAAGATGGAACAATTATTGGTATGGCAACGGAAGAAGAAATGGAAATTGCTGCTGAACTAGAGTTACAGTACTATGCCCATTCTCGTTTGTTAGAAGCAAATATTCAGTTAGACGGTTCCTCCTACAAAGAGTTACTTCAGGAGTTCCAGGAGTACGAAAGAAAATCAATGAGCTTTTGGCGAGCGATACATAAACGTTTAGCTGTGCCATGGGCGTGGGTACTACGTATTGATGTTGCGAATGGCCCTATATATGTAAGTAATGGGAGTTCATATTACGAAGAAATCGATGATGAAGAAGATTATGAATAGATAAGTAAGGAAGCAGCTTTAGTTGCTTCCTTTTTTGATTTGTAAGAAATGAATCGCTTCAATAATAACATCTGGTCGATCATTTTCTATACCGTGACTAGCATGTTCGGCAAGAATATATTGGTTATTAGTTGAGAGGTGTAATTGTTCGTGAATTAGTTCTTGCCACATTGCTTCAAGTTGTGTTGCTTCCTCTTTTGGCATGCCGCCATTAGTCAATTGAGTAATAGAATATTGAGGATCTCTACCGATAACGATTAATGGTATTTCTAATGTTTTACATAGCTCTTTTAGTGAGAGAGCACAGTTTTTCCACTCCGATAGTTCAGAAGCTGTCGCTTTATATAATGAAGACGAGGTAGAGAATTCAATTTGCTGTTTTGATTGATCGGTGAGCATAGGTTTTAGTTCATTATAAAGTGTGTCTACATCCATTTTGGAATATATATTATATTTTTGAAACCAAACATCATCAGAATCAGTTTGATCAGAAATTGGTAAATGAAGTTCATCTAAACGGTGTAAGTTCATCGAAGTAGAATCAACTAAAATAAGTGCTTGCAGCTTATCTTCATGTAACATCGCAAAATGTTGTGCACATAATCCTCCATAGGAATGACCGATTAGAATGAATGGATCTTGAATAGCTAGTTTGTTTAGTAACATATGTAGCTCTTTTGTAACTTGCCTTATTGTACGCGGCTGATTGCCTAAATCACTTTTTCCGTAACCTGGGCGATGGTATGAAACGACTGTAAAGTGCTCTGAAAGCTTTTCTATAATAGGAAACCAATCATAAAATGAGCAACTCATTCCAGTTTGAATGACTACAGTTTGTTTACCAATTCCTTTTATATGTACTTCTATATTTTGCCCCATTATTTCTACAAATTTATGAATGTTAATTCCTCCTAAGCTTGAAATAATTTTTGACAAGCAAAAACGATACACCAAACACCTATACCGAGTAGGACAGATGTACTAAGTGTAAATGAATTTTTCAAACCAATATAGACGATAAATAATAGTAGTGCTGATGCGGGGAATCCATATAATACCCCTAAAGCAAATTGACTCAATTCTTGTTTATTTCCGCCTTCGAATGAAATCCAAAATAGACTAAGTAAACTCACGAGAGGAAGGGCAGCAATAAAGCCACCTATCGTACTGTAGTGTTTAGCGACTTCAGTGATAACGCCGATAATAAGTGCCGAAACGATTACTTTAACGAGGAAATGCATATTTTGCCTCCTTCGCTAATAACGAAAATGCTTTTTCAATTAATTGTTGTTCTTCTTTTGATAACTGTGATTCTAATATTTTTATCTTTTCTTTATCTAGTAAAGTATGTTTTTCTAATCCTTCAATTCCTTCAATTGTTAATGTAAGGTTTACAACTCTTTCATCTTTTTTATTTCGCTCTTTAATGATGAAGCCCTTTTGAATAAGGCGCTTTATGTGTTCAGACGCTGTGTTATGAGAAAGACTAAGCTCAGTAGCGACTTTTCCAATTGTTATATCTTTCTCACGAGAAACGATTTGTAAAATACGAATTGCTTGGTGGGAAAGGTTGTCCTCGTATTCGTATCGTAAGTGATAATAAATGCTCTCCCAATGTTGATTAATGTTGTTCATAATAATAAATCCCCTTTTTTATATCGTATAGTAAGATATATTCGTTGTTTTAGAAATAAAATCCTTTTATTTGGATAAAAAATGTTGAAAAAGTTTATTTTTATTGAAATATAAGGTAATCTATGTGTAAAGGTATACATTTAGCAAGAGAGAGGATGATAGCTGTGAATACATTCAAATGGATTAGTCATGAACAGATGTATGTAGATGAAATACATGTTGAAAAATGTGGTCCTCTTTCAGTCGGCGTATATGGGGGGAATCAAGAGAGTGATGCATATGAACGAGGAGATGCGGTGCTAGCTTGGTGGGATCCTGAATTACAATTTGAATTTGTTATGATTTTTGATACACATCACAAAACAAAAAATATAGATTATATAATAGAAGCGATTTCGGAAAGAAAAGAAAAACTAAAAGAGTTATTCTCATATCCAATACATTTAGCTTTTCATCATACACATATGTACTTATTAGCGTTATTTACAGATGAGTTATTTATTAAAAAGTGTGATCAAGATGATGAGGAACTCGCTTGCTTAATTTGTTTACGAAAAGGCGAATTTTTATATTGGTTATCAGTTGGTGATTGTTTCGCGTATTTATTCTATTCTGAGAAAACGAAAAATGGAAAAGGACGATTAAATAAACGGAAAAATTACGAATATATTGGCAGGAAAAATATATTTGCAGCAAATACACCTTGCTTTACGTCAGGTGTAAGAGGATTAGAAAAAGGAATGAATCACATTGTAATGGCAACGGACGGTATTTTAGAGTGTGACAAACGAAGGTTTGATGATGATCAATCTTTAGTAGAAATATTACACGACGGAAATAGCTTGCAGATTGAGCCAGTATTAACAAATGTACTGCAGTGGAAAGGTAGAGACTGTGCCACGATTATTGGATGGTCTATTGATACTGATAATAAACAATGTGCTAATTAATATAAAAGGAGTTCAAGGTTTTTATCCTTGAACTCCTTTTTGTTAAGCAATATGGATGTGATATGTTTTTAACCATTCATTTACTTGTAGCATATACTCCATGGCACTTCTTGCCTCAAAATTGTTAATCTCTTTATTACTTTGATCAGCAATTGAAAGTAAGATGGAATGGTTAATAAGTGAGAAAATAGGATTGTTTTTATTGTTACACATATCAAGTGTTAAATTACGGATTGTTTGTAAGTAGTGTGGATCTTGTGAAGTTGGATAAGCGCTTTTTCTTCTATTGCGTACATCGTCAGGTAAAGCTGGTTGGAGTGCTCTACGTAAAATGCCTTTTTCAATATTATCAATACTTTTTATGTTGAAAGGAACATTCCATAAATATTCAACTAATCTATAATCGCAAAACGGTACACGAACTTCAAATCCAACAGCCATACTCATGCGATCTTTACGGTCAAGTAAGAAAGGAAGGAATCTTGTTAAAAATAAATAAAACATTTGACGTTGTTTCGCGGATTTTTTACTTTCGCCTTCAAGAGTAGGTACTTCAAGTATCGCTTCTTGGAATCGTGTATCAATATAGTCTTCTAGATTACATTGGTTACTTACTTCATTTAGTAGAAGAGGAGATGTATTTTTCCAATTTGTTAGCCAAGGAAACTTATCTACATATAGTAGTTCTTCTTGATGAAACCAAGGATATCCACCGAATACTTCATCAGCCGATTCGCCGGATAAAGCTACGGTCGCATCTTTTTTCATTTCGCAAAATAGTAAATATAGTGAAGTTTCCATTTCACCAGCACTCGGTAAATCTTTTGCATGAAGGGGAACGAATAAGTGATTTGCCAATTCTTCAGCATTCACAATAATATCATGATGCGCTGTCCCGACATGTTCAGAAACGCGTTTTACCCAAGGTGCGTCTAAACCAGTGCGAGCAAATGTCAGTTCGAAATCTTTTGCGCTATTTACAAAGTCAACAGAATACGTATGAAGTGTTTTATTTTCAGCAGCAAATTCTTTACCCGCAAGTGCAGTAATACCGCTAGAGTCTAATCCGCCTGATAACATACAAACGAGAGGAACATCGGCAATTAATTGTCTTTTTACTGTATCTTGTAAAATAGATAAAATATGCGAAGATGTATCTTCTATAGAGTCTGTATGGAACTTACTTTCTAAATTCCAATACTTCGTAACTACTTTTTTATGACGTGTAAATGTTATAGAATGTCCAGCACGTACTTCTTGAATATGTTTAAAGACGCCACATCCTGGAGTGCGAAATAAGCCTAATCCAAATATTTCATTTATTCCATCCGCATCAATTTCAGCAGGGACAGATGGATGTGCTAATAATGCTTTAATTTCAGAGCCGAAAATAATACTGCCATTTCTTTCTGTAAAAAAGAGTGGTTTTACACCTAAATGATCTCGTGCTAAAAACAATTGTTGCTTCTGATCATCCCATAGGGCAAAAGCGAAAATTCCGTTTAAATGTCGTACGCAGTCTTCTTTCCATTCTAAATAAGCATGTAGCAATACTTCTGTATCTGAATGGGTTTCAAATGCATGCCCACATTTTTGAAGCTGCTCTCTAAGTTCACGGAAATTATAAATTTCTCCATTATAAGTAAGAGCATACGTATAATCACCAGCACGAAATGTTTTTGGCTGCGTTCCTCCTTTAGGATCTATTACGATTAATCGGCGGTGTGCAAAAGCTGCGCGAGGTGAAAACCAAAATCCTTCAGCATCTGGACCACGATGCTGGATACTATTTGCCATCTTTTTTAAAATAACATGTTGATTTGAAAGGTCTTCCTTCCAATCTACCCAACCTGTAATTCCACACATACATATCTCATCTCCTAAATTAAAATAGTAGATTAACGAAATAAAATGTACACCAAGTTAAAAAATGACTATATAAATAGTGTACTACATGAATTAAATTCCAGACTTGAGAAAATTTTCTTTGAGCGCATAGTTATGTGAGACAATGGCTAAGGGAAAGTATTCCATTACATACAAAAAATAAAAAAGATGAGAGAAAAAATTTTCTCAGACGTTATATAGGGTGTAAAAGCTTTTACAAAACAATAAGGGGAATCGCTACATGAAATCAAATGAGAAAAATTTTATAAAAAGATTACAGCGGCAAAAAGAAGACGCGTTAGAATTTGTTGTCGATACATACTTACCACTCATAAAGGGGATCACGCATAAAGTTCTACTTCCAATTCAAAATGATGGACTCATAGAGGAATGTATAAACGATATATTTCTTTCTATTTGGAATAACGCAAATAAATTCCATGGAAAGCCGAGTGATTTTAAAAAGTGGATTGCAGCGATTGCGAAGTTTAAAGCAATTGATTATTACCGGAAATCGACTAAAAAAGTAGAAATCATTTCAGATGAGTTTCATATCAGTACAGAAAAATCAGCAGAAGACGAATTAATCGTTATGGAAGATAGGGAAGAATTATTGAAGCTCATTAATCAATTAGAAGCGCTAGATCGAAAGGTGTTCATTATGAAATATTTACTTGGTATGAAGACAGAGGAAATAGGTGACAAGTTAGGATTAACTCGGGCAGCAATTGATAATCGAGTGTACCGGGGGAAAAAGAAACTACAACAAAATGCTACGAATATTAGTTTTGGAGGTAGTGCAATATGAAGGACATTTATGAACTATTAAATGATATTGATATAGACGAAAAAGAACTAGAAGAAATTGAGGCTTCTGAAATTGAAAAGGAAAAAGTAAAACGAAATGTAAAACAATCGATACGTACGAAGAAAAAGATGAAAAGTTGGAAGAAGGGTGTCGTTGCTGCATCTATTTTAGTAGGATTATCGGTTGCAACTCTTGGTATCGGTTTTCCTACATATGCGGGGGGATTGCCAATTGTCGGTGACATATTCCGATTTTTAGATAATGGTAGAACAGGGTTATATGAAAATTATAAAGAGTTTTCGACTGAGTTGAATATGACGAGAGAGAGTAATGGAGTTAAGGTTACAATTAATGATGCTGTGTTCGATGGTAGAACAATCACAATTACTTATTCTATTGAGAGTGATAAAGATTTAGGTGAGAAACCGTTCCTATTTGGAAGTCCGCAAGTTAAGGGCTTTAATGGTGGGGGAGGTGGTTCGAGCGTTACAAAAGTTGGAGAGGGAAAATATGTAGGTATGATTACGATGAGTGGTCATAGTAATGAAAGGCTAGATGTTGCAAATGTTTGGTGGGATATAGAGGCAATTGAGTTGGATTATGAAGGTAATGTAATAAAGGGGAACTGGAATTTCGCACTTAGTTTAAAAGCAATGGATAGTAAGGAAGTAAAGGTTAATGGGGTTTCTGAAAATGAATTAATAAAAGTAAATATAAACAAAATGGAAGCAACCCCGATGTCCTTTATCGTTTTTTTCAATCAGGAAGAATCTAAGGCGTTAAGAAGTATATGGGATAGTGCGGATGTTGAGTTAGAAATAAAAGATGATTTAGGAAATCATTATACTGGTGAAGGAAATGGCGGAAGTAGTACAGTAGCAGAGCCACATAAAAGTAGTTGGAGTGCCACCTTCCAAAAACTAAACGAAAATGCAACAAAGCTTATCGTTACACCTCGCGTGCACTTGCGAGTACATACACCTGAAAATCATGGTGGAGTAGAGTATGTGAATGGGAAAGAGAAGAAAATAGAAGTGCCGAAAAAAGAAGCGAAGAGTAAAGATATTGTGTTAGATGATATTGTCATCGATTTAAAGAAATAAAAGAGAGACTGCCTAAAACCATTTAGGCAGTCTTTTTTTCGTTAAGAACTAGTAACGAGCAATGCATGCGGATGCTGCGTTTTATATTCATCTTTCCACGGAATATTTAGTTGTTCCCACGATTCGCCGCTATCATTGGATTGAAAGACGCCATTGTTATTTAACGTGTAAAACGTATGTGGTTCAGCCTTGTTTGTCGCAAACATCGAAATGACTGTACCGATTGCAGATGGTAGTCCTTGTTGTACTTGCTGGAACGGAGTATCTTTCGTTTTTCGATAAATATAAGATTCATAAGGGATACGGTGATGAGCCAGATCAGCACTCGGTGCAGCTGAAACGAGAATCGTATTGCAATCAGCTGGATCAATTGCCATGCTGTATAAATAATGATGTTCAAGTCCTTCACTACATGAGATCCAGCTGTTTCCATTGTTATAACTTTCAAGATAAGCACGATCAGGTCCGCCCATAAATCCGTCACCACATGATGCATAAAGACGATTTGGTGCTTCAGGGTGCATAAGTAATTGATGAGCATCGATAGGAGCACCGAATTTTTTATCAATCCATGTATGCCCTTTATCATTACTTTGAATAACAGCACCAGCTTCGATTGAAACGTGTATTGTATTAGGGTTGTTTGGATCAACTGTAATCCAGCGTACGTGATGGGTAAAAGGTCTAGGCGGGAAAGCCCACGTATAAGAAGATAATAATGATTTCATATTTTTAAGTTCAGTCCACGTTTCACCACCATTTTCAGAGCGAAATAAAGCGCTCGGTTCTGTGCCGACATAAATGACCCCATATCCGTTCACTTGTTCATTTGAGCTTATTGTTATGGAAGTGATAGAGGAGTGTAAAATACCATCTTCTTTAGGGAAATCAAAGTAACGATAAGAATCTCCAATTGGTCTCCATGAATCCCCGCTATAGTCACTTAACCATAGACCTCGTCCAAATGTTCCGCAATATACACGGTTTGGGTGGAACGGATCAACAGCGATACAGGTAGGTTGCATATTTTGTAAGTGGTAAGTCGTTTCATAGTTATCATATTGTTCTTTCACTACAACAAGTTCACGTTCCATACAGAGAAATAAACGTTTCATTTAAGTAACCTCCTTAAAATTCTTTCATTAGTAAACAATATGAAAATAAAAAAGAAGTAGTCTTGTTTTATTTGAGAAAAAGGGATTGTCTAAAAAATAGCGAAGTGTGTATACAGAGGAAGCGGGCGTTTACAATCAGTCGATTCGGGATAAAGATGGGGAGTTTGTTTCATACTAACATACAGATATTGTACTTAAAGGAGTATAAGTATGGGACATTCGCATGATCATGGTCATTCAAAAAATAAAAAGGCGTTACTAATTGCCTTCCTACTAACAACAAGTTTTATGATTGCAGAAGTTATTGGTGGATTTGTAACAAATAGCTTAGCACTACTATCTGACGCGGGGCATATGCTAAGTGATGCAGTATCTTTAGCTTTAAGTTTACTTGCGTTTAAGCTCGGAGAAAAAACAGCAACTACTGTGAAAACATATGGATATAAGCGAGTCGAAATGTTAGCAGCATTATGTAACGGTGTCGTTCTTATTGTCATTTCGGTATACATTTTTATTGAAGCAATCCGTCGTTTTAAAGAACCAGTTGAGATTGCTAGTAATGGGATGCTCATTATTGCAGTCCTTGGTCTGCTTATTAATATTTTATCAGCTTGGATATTAATGAGAGGCGGAGATGTGAAAGGTAATTTGAATTTAAGAAGTGCTTTCTTACACGTACTAGGCGATCTATTGGGTTCCGTCGGAGCGATTATTGCTGCGTTACTTATTAAATTTTTCGGATGGACTGCTGCAGATGCGATTGCTAGTATTCTTGTGTCTATTTTAGTCATTATTAGTGGATGGCGTGTAACACGTGATACGGTTCATATATTAATGGAAGGTGCACCACAGCACATAAATGTTGAAGAGGTAAAAAGTACGTTATTAAATATTCCGATTGTCAAAGAAGTTCATGATTTGCACATATGGTCTGTCACATCAGATTTTCAAGTATTAACATGTCATCTTATTATTAAAGGGAATGAAACGCAAAGTGTATTAAAAGAGGCTACGTATGTATTAAAGGAGAAATTTCATGTAAAACATGTCACCATTCAAGTAGAAATAGATGGTGAATTTCATCATGATGAGACAACTTGCAAAGTATGAAAGAAAAAGGATAAGAAAAAGTGTCATAACATTTTTTGCACGGCATACATATATATAATGTGGCCACAAATACTTTGCAAGGTAAATATTTCATGAAATTACTTTACTTATAAAGAGTCATCTTTTATAATCAAAAGTGGTAATTGATAAAGATTATCATTTTCAATGATCGTAGAAAGGAGTTTTTTAAAAGATGAGTAGTCAACTCCGTTTTGCTGTTGAAAATCGTAAGAGGCATTTAATTGATGAGTTAATTGGAGCAGGTGTGTTTAAGATTCGCGACCGACAATTATACGAGCTGTCTTTAGAGGAATTGGAAAAAGAGTACGAAGATATGGAAGATTATGCAAATATTCAGGCGTAGCTATATAGATTAGTAAAAGGAGAGCTGGTTACGATTTTGTGTAACCAGCTCTCTTTTTATTTCGTAGAAATTATTTTTTGTATTTCTTTCATGGGACGGAGCCAGTTTTGAGTCATTATTTGTTCCATTTGTTTTTCGTCCTGCTTCTGCAATGCTTGAATGATAGAGTGATGTTCTTCAATAGATTGACTTGCTGGAACAAAGTTTTGGAAAAACAAATATTCAAGACGTAAAACGTGAAGTTGCATATTTTCTAGAAAGGGTTCAATATATTGATTTTTAGCAATAGAAGAAATTGTATTGTGGAATTGTATATCTAATTCTAAAGCTTGTTTTGCGTTTTTTTTCTCTATAGAGTGCTGAAAATGATCATTTATTTCAGAAAGTAGTTGAATATCAACGTCTGTAATGTTTTGAAGAGCTTGCTTTCCTATAATAGAGTGAAGACCAGCCATCGTTTCATAAATGATAGATACGTCGTCTAACTTAATAGGAGCAATTTTCGTTTTTTGCCCTGGTACCATTTCCACTAATCCAGAAAGCTCTAATATTTGAAGTGCTTCCCTTACAGGTGTTCTGCTTACTCCTAGTGCCTCAGCCAATTCCCCATCATTAATTTTTTCATTGGGCTTCAGTACACCTTCAATAATCCAATTTTGTAGTTGATTTAAAACGAGTGATTTTGCTGAAATTCTTCCTGGTTTTTTATAATTTTGAGGGACAGGCATAGTGAATTCAATCCTTTCATTGTATATTTTCCTTTTTTGCATGAACAAGCTTTAATTTTTCTTTCCCTTCATCCGGCTTTTGGCTTAAGATGAGCACCATTACAATGACACAAAAAGCGCCTAATAACTGAAAAGATTGAAATGGCACGTGCAATATAAGTATAGAAGAAATAATAGCTGCGAGTGGTTCTGTGCAACCAAATAATGTTGTTTCTTTCGGAGTCAGGTATCTTATGCTGTCTAAGTATAAATAAAAGGCAATAAGTGTCCCGAAAATGACGACAAATGTGATGAGCGGTAGGGTACTTAGTTTTACATATTTCATAGTTGATAATAAAATGAATTCGTTTGTAGAAATAAAGTGTACAATCGTTACACCAATACCCCCAATAATCATGCCCCATCCAACGATAACGGAGGAAGACCATTTTTCTAACAATTCCTTTGAATATAAACTATAAAAAGCGAGAGATAATCCAGATAAAACACCCCAAATAATAGCTGGTGTAGAAACAGCCAAGTTATGAACAGACCCGTTTGTTAGTAAGAGAAAAGTGCCTACTAATGAAAGGGTAATTGAAATGAAATCAATTTTTGATGGACGAACGTTCCATTTGAAAAGTAAGTATACAGTGATGAATATAGGAGCTAAATATTGTAATAATGTTGCCACGGCAGCATTTCCTTCTTTAATTGAAGCGAAATACGTATACTGTACAGCAAGCATACCGAATAGACCAAACAAAATCATTTTAATAGCATCAGATTTTTGTTTCCAAATGCCAAATATCTCTTTTTTTCTCGTTCCGAATGAGGAAATAATGAGCAAAATAATTCCAGATATAAGTAAACGGATCGTAACTAACCATTCGGTTGAAACATTGTCATATTGAAAAAGTTGTTGTGCTACTGTACCAGACAAGCCCCATAAACAAGCACCGATTATGACCATTATAATTCCTTTTAATCGATTCGAATCCATATGATCTAAAATTCTCCTTTCTACAAATACAAATTGAATACAATATGCAATATATCACAGAATGACTTGTTAATAAACTGAAATTTCTCATTAAAAACTTTTTTATGTGCAGTAAAATATTGTAGAGGAGGGGAAGGAGATGTTAGCTGGATTTTTAGTTTGTTTATTTGTTGGGTTACTTATCATTTTTTTAGGGTATCAAATACATGTGAAAAAGAGGTTGTTTTTGCTAGCAGGATATCAAGAAGAAACGTTTGTTGGAGATAAAAATAAATTAGCGAAGCTTTCAGGAGCATTTTCTTATATAGTCGGAGTTGCTACTATAATATTACCGCTCGGCTTAGAAAAAATAGGTGATGTAGTTGGTATCGTATATGCTATATTAATTGTTTTAAGTACAGTTGTATTTATAATTAAAGCAAACCTATTAAATAAGAGTGCTATAAAATAAAAAGGCTTCATTCTACTGAAGCCTTTTATTAATTATTATGAAGTATAAGTAAAAGCCGGAATAGGATCAATAAATGTATTCCACTTTTGTTCCATTTCCTTTTCTGTTAATAGACAATCATCTAATGATTGTTCAATCACAGAACGATTCATATCAATACCGATAAATACGAGCTCAGTTATTCGATCTCCATATCGCTCGTCCCAGTTTTTTAATACTTCTGGTTCTTCTGCAATCATTTGATTTCTTTCAGTTTCAGGTAATGCGGCTATCCATTCACCGGCTCCTTGAATTGTAATAGAGGAACCTGCTTGAGATAGAAGCCCTATCATATTATTACGAGATGCGAGCCAGAAGAATCCTTTCGCTCTTACAACATCTAAAGGCCATTTTTCTAGCCAATTCATAAGGCGCTCGGGATGGAAAGGATATTTGCGACGGTAAACAAAGGAATTGATACCGTATTCTTCCGTTTCCGGTGTATGATGTTCACTATTTAATTCTTGTATCCAGCCGGCCGATTGACTAGCTTCTTCATAATTAAATAGATTTGTGTTTAAAATTTCTTGTAATGATACTTTGCTAAACGAAGCTTCAAGAATTTTTGCATTAGGATTTAATTTTTTTAGTAAATGATGAAGCTCTATCACATCTTCTTTTTCTAGCAAATCTATCTTATTAAGAATAATTACGTTTGCAAACTCAATTTGATCTATTAATAAATCAATAACTTCCCGGGTATCATTTTCATCGATTGCTTGTTTTCGGTCTAATAAACTTTCTCCGTCTGCAAAATCATCCCAAAATCTATTTGCATCTACAACTGTAACCATCGTATCGAGGCGGCAATTTTTCGTTAAATCAATGTTAAGAACTTCGTCTGTATAAGTAAACGTTTGAGCAACTGGAATAGGCTCACTTATGCCAGAAGATTCAATAATAATATAGTCAATATCACCATTTTCAACAAGACGATTCACTTCTATCATTAAATCTTCTCGTAGTGTACAACAAATACAGCCATTTTGAATTTCTACTAGTTTTTCCTCCGTACGTGAAAAACCACCCTTTTTTATAAGAGATGCATCAATGTTTACTTCGCTCATATCATTAACGATAACAGCTACTTTTAAGTTATTCTTATTAGTTAAAATATGATGTAGTAAGGTAGTTTTTCCAGATCCTAAAAAACCACTTAATACAGTGATAGGTACTTTTTTCATGAAATGATCTCTCCTTTAAATCGTAATCATTACGTTTTATAATAAATGATGGGAAAGGAAAAATCAATAATAAATCATAATGATTACGATTTAAGAATAGAAATAAACTATAAAATTTGTGCTGTAGTATGAAGCATTTGGACAAGCACATGCTTACATATAAATAAAATGGAGGCGAGAAGGTTGGTTTTTAATAGAGTTTCAAAAGAATTAGCAGGCATAGCTCTTATCACTATGTTTCTCTTTTTATTATTTTTTGTAGATTTTACAAGTCTAGTAAATTTGCACAAAAATATGCCGCAGGAATGGTTGAATGTGAATACGGTATTTTTAAGTATCATTTTTGAAGCAATACCTTTTATTTTATTAGGGGTAATTGTTTCTTCATTTATTCAAGTGTTTGTGACGGAAGATATGATTCAAAAAGTAATGCCGAAATCTCCAATTGTTGCAATGATTCCAGCAGTATTTGTGGGAGTTCTTTTTCCAATGTGTGAATGTGTCATTATACCAATTGTAAGAAGGCTCATTCAAAAGGGGTTACCACTTCATGTAGGCATTGTTATTTTACTGAGTGCACCCATTATGAATCCAGTCGTTTTTTTATCTACTGTATATGCGTTTCAAAAAAATGATTACGTTGTATATGCACGCTTTGGGATAACAATTCTAGTTGCTCTATTCATAGGTCTAATTGTGTATTATTGCTATCGCGAAAGAAATGTTTTAAAAGACGTAGAGGTTTCAGTTCAAACAAGCGAAAAAAAGAGTTGGAAAGATGTTATGAATCAAACTGTAGATGAGTTTTTTGATACTGGTAAGTATTTATTGATTGGTGCTTTTTTAGCAAGTGTATTTCAAACGTTTTTTGATCGGAATGTACTGGATGCAGTAGCACATAACGAAGTAATTGCTCCCGTTATTATGATGGGGTTTGGTTATGTTTTATCAATTTGCTCTGCAGCCGATGCTTTTATAGCGGCGTCTTTTGGACATGTTTTCTCGATAAAGGCACTTCTCGCATTTCTTGTGTTTGGGCCTATGCTTGATATGAAAAATACGTTAATGCTATTTGCATATTTTCAAAAGAGATTTGTATTCTTTTTGATGGGAATTGTGATTGTATCTGTGTATACCATCGTGCAAATCATAATGTTATAGGAGGTGAGAAAGAATGGAGAAAGAGGAGCAGAAGGCATATCATCGCTATATTCGTGGCATTATTTTAATTGGTTTAGCAATGCTCTTATTTAAGCTACTTGTAACAGGGAATATTTATAATTTTATCGCTCCAAAAATGATCAAATTTACGTATATAGCTTTTGTAGTAATTTTAATTTTTGGTACTGTGCAAGTTTGGGGAGATGGAAGAGAGAAACAGCATGATTGTAATTGTTGTAAACATCATACAACATCAAAATCAGGGATAAAAAGTTTCTTTGTATATGTTTTATTTGTTGTTCCGATAGTTAGTGCTTTTCTCTTTGGAAGTGTAACAATTGATGGAAGTTTAGCAGGAAAAAGGGGTATGAATCAAAGTGTACAGGCGAGAAGTCTAGAAAGGAACGAAAAAGAGGGGGAACAGGTTAAGTTTGATGGGCGAGAAGTATCCGTTGATCCAGAAGAAACATCAAATTTATCAACGACTTATAAAACGGAAGAGCAAGTAGTAAAAAGTATGTTAGGACAGCGTAAACTACAAGTAAAGGATAAGGACTATGTTCAAACAATGAATGTAATTGGTCAAAATGTTAATTGGTTTAAAGGGAAAGAAATTACATTCTTAGGGTTTATATATAAGGATAAAGATGTGACGGGTAATAAAGCAGTAGTGGCTCGATATGGTATAACTTGTTGTATTGCGGATGCATCAGTCTGGGGGATGATTGTTACCGGGAAAAATATTGAAAAAACTCCAGAAGAAACATGGGTGAAAATAACAGGATTATTAGATGAAACGACATATAAAGGAACAGTCTTTCCACTTGTAAAAGTAAACAAAATCGAGAAAATTAATAAGCCAACTGACCCATATGTATATGATGCTTTACCTTAATAGAAAAGAATAAATTCTTCATATTTTCATGAAATAGAATCATAATCAAGGCGATAAAAAAATAAAGATAAGAGTAATTTGGTTTGTTAAAAATATGTGCAGAAGGAGTTATGCGATGAACTGGGTTACTCATAAACCATCATTTGAATTTGAAACATTTAGTCCTATTATTCGGTCACAATCTGCGTGGAGTGGACATTTAGATTTTGCATATGACTTAGTACGATTTGAAAAACCAGAAACTTTAGTTGAGTTAGGTACACATCTAGGTGCTTCTTTCTTCAGTTTTTGTCAAGGAGTAAAAGATGGAGGGTTATCGACTAAATGCTTTGCAGTAGATACTTGGGCTGGAGATGGGCATACAGGTCCATATGGAGAAGGGGTTTTTCAAATAGTAGAAAAAGTAGTGAGCGATAACTACCTTAATATAGGAAATTTAATTCGATCTACTTTTGATGATGCTGTAGACCGGTTTCAAGATGAAACGATAAATCTTTTGCATATTGATGGCTATCATACGTATGAAGCTGTTTCTCACGATTATAACACTTGGCTACCGAAAGTCGCGAAAAACGGTATTGTATTATTTCATGATATTGAAGTTAGAAGTGGTGATTTCGGCGTATATAAGTTTTGGGATGAGGTAAAAGCGAAGTACCCTCATTTTCAATTTGCGCATTCATATGGACTGGGAGTGTTATTTCCGAAGGGTTGTAGTGATAAGTTTGAGGAAATACTTAAAAATAAAGAAGAAATACAAAATATGTATAAATAAAGGTAGGGCATGCATCATTTTAATGATGTGTGCCTTATTTTTTATGTAGAAAATAATGGTGTGAATTAAAAAGTTAAGATAGTTGTAAAAAGTTTTGTTGCAGCAAATATTAAAAAAGTTAGTATGGGATTGTTCTTTGTAAATAAAGTGAAGCTTTAATACGTTCATGTCAATCCGGGATTTTACAGTAGTTAATTTCTTAACTAGGTGCTTTGCACTTACTGAATTTTGATACAAGGGTCTTATTGACCGAAAATATCGGGATAAATAAAAATACAACATTTTTTATATTTTTCATTGCGAAAAACGTAATCTACTTTTACAATAGAAAGGGTTGTGAATATATTATACTGGAAAAATAAATCGAAATAATATGAAAATTTTGTTTTGTCTTCGCTAATTGTATATTACATACATGTAAGACGACATACGTCATGTTATCGACTTGTAAGGAGAGAAAAAAATGAAAAGTGTAAGATTACCATCGATGCTAGAAATCATAGTTCTTTTATTACTATTTCTTGCTGTTGTCTTTTCCTTCCAAACGATTTTTGATCTCCCAATTCAATTAGCGCTATTTATTTCATGGTTTTTAGTAATTGCGCTTGGATTAAGATTAGGATTTCGTTATCAAGAATTGCAAGATGCAATTACGAAAGGGATTTCTAACGGATTAGAAGCAATACTGATTTTAGTTGCAGTAGGTGCTTTAATTGGAACATGGATTGCTGGTGGGGTAGTACCAACATTAATCTATTATGGATTAGAATTTATTCACCCTAGCATATTCCTATTAGCAACATTAATTATTTGTTCTATAACTTCTATCGCAACAGGAACGTCTTGGGGAACAGTGGGAACAGCAGGTATTGCTATGATGGCGATTGGTGAAGGACTTGGTTTACCACTTCCGCTTGTTGCTGGTGCAGTTCTTTCAGGAGCTTATTTCGGCGACAAATTATCACCACTTTCTGATAGCACAGTTCTTGCAGCTTCTATGGCGAAAGTAGATGTTATTGCTCACGTTCGAGCTATGCTCGTATTAGATGTTCCGGCTTATATTATTACTAGTATTATGTTTACTGTAGCTGGTTGGATGTATGGCGGCGATAATGTAGATTTGAATCGAGTAGAATTTTTAAAAGAAGCTTTATTAAAGCAATTTGATATTAAAATATGGATGCTTGTTCCGGCGGTCATTGTTATCGTTCTATTAGCGATGAAGAAACCGTCTATGCCAACAATTGCAATGGGAGCTTTAATTGGTGCAATTTGGGCAACTCTTTTCCAAGGGATGAACTTTGGAGAGGCGATTGGAACAGCTTATAACGGATTCTCAATTCAATCTGGTGTTGAGTTTGTTGACAAGTTATTAAACCGTGGTGGAATTAACGGCATGCTTGGCTCAGTAGCCGTTATTATTTTCGGTTTAGGATTTGGTGGATTACTTGAAAAACTAGGTGTTTTAAAAGTAATCGTATCAAAATTCGAGAAGAAATTAAATTCTGCAGGTAATGTAACATTGTCTACATTAATCGTGGCATTCTTAGCTAATATATTTGGTTGTGCGATGTATGTATCACTAATTTTAACACCAAAAATTATGGAAGATAGCTATGATAAATTAAAAATAGACCGTCGTGTATTAGCGCGTAACTCAGAAGTAGGTGGAACATTAACTTCAGGTATGGTTCCATGGTCTGATAATGGTATTTTTATGGCTGGTATTTTAGGTGTAGCAACGTTCTCATACGTTCCGTTTATGTGGTTAAGCTTCGTATCGTTAATTTTAGCAGTTATTTACGGATATACAGGCAAATTCATCTGGTATGTAGATGATGCAGATAAAGGAAAGCAAGCATCATAAAATAAAAATCACCTTCTACAATATGTAGAAGGTGATTTTTATTTTTTAATAGCATTTGCTGAAGTTATTTCAATCTCATATTTAACAATTTTTTGTTGTATCTTTTTTAAGTTTTTTTCAGTGTCTTGAATGAGCTGTAAGACATTGGTCTCCTGTTGTTTCATTAATTCTAACCTTTGAAGGATGGTAGATTCTCCTTCCATAGACCAGTCGATAAATTGTTTTATTTTTTGAATTGGCATACCAGTGTTTTTTAAACACAAAATCATCTCTAAATATTTCAGTGCTTCTTCATCAAAAACTCGATCTCCTTTTTCGTTTCTTTGCAGAAAAGGAAACAGTCCTTGTTTATCGTAATAACGTATTTGAGAAATAGTTAAGTGTTGCATTTTGGCGACTTGCCCAATTGTATAATACATATCATTCATCCTTTTATTACCAAGGTATAATGCCATCTTTGTTAAATATTTTACCATTATAGTTTGTTTCACTTAATGCGTATTTAATAATAATTTTAGCACTTTCAGTGGTTGTATGGCCACCGGGGGAATTTCCATTAAGATCCGTAGTTGTAAAACCAGGAGTTACTCCAAATACTTCTGGACCGTTAGTGGAAAATTCTTTACTAAAAGCTAATGTTAAAGCATTAATAGCTGTTTTGGAAGAATTATATCCTAGTGTATTAATTGGATGTGTTTCACCATTAGCAAACATTGTTAGTGAGGCCATGTCAGTTGTTACATTTATGATTTTACTGTTGCTGGATTTCTTTAATAATGGTAAAAAGGCTTGCATCATTTGGAAAGTTCCAAAAAAGTTAACTTCAAATCCTTGGCGTAAAGTTTCAATATTTAATTCACTAGGTAGCGTATTGAAGTCTAGCGCTATGCCTGCGTTATTAATTAATAAATGTAAGTGGTCAGTCGTTTCGTAAATTTTCTTTGTTGCTTCTTGAATGGATTGTGAATTTGAAATATCTACTTGAATATAGGAAACGTTTGAAACATTTAAAGATTCTACGGCTTGTTGTCCAAGTTGTTCATTACGAGCACCTAAAAATACGTGATAATCTTTTTCTGCTAATTGACGAACAAGTTCATATCCAATTCCTTTATTCGCACCTGTTATAAAAGCATATTTTTTCATATTGAATTCCTCCAGTAGTGTTATAGTAGGTTACAATGGAAAGGATACAGCCTAAACTTAAGTTTAGGTCAAGAGGAATTTTTTAAAATAAATATAGAATATCTATATATAAGAGTGAGAATTCTTATCATTTAAGAGAAAGTCTGTTATTATAAGAGATGTAGGTATTATATTTTCAAGGGGATGAAAACATGGAGTACAGAATTGAAAGAGATACATTAGGAGAAATAAAAGTTCCAGCTGATAAATTATGGGCAGCACAAACACAACGTAGTAAAGAAAACTTTCCAATTGGAACAGAGCAAATGCCGCTTGAAATTGTAAAAGCATTTGCAATTTTAAAGAAGAGTGCAGCGCTTAGCAATCAAAAATTAGGAAAGCTATCAAAAGAAAAAGCAGAAGCAATTGTAGAAGCTGCGGATGAAGTGATTGCAGGGAAATGGAATGAACATTTTCCGCTTGTCGTATGGCAAACAGGTAGTGGTACACAGTCAAACATGAATGTGAATGAAGTAATTGCAAATCGTGGGAATCAAATTTTGAAAGAGAAGGGATCTGACGTACACATTCATCCGAATGATGATGTGAACATGTCACAAAGTTCAAATGATACATTTCCAACGGCGCTTCATGTAGCTTGTGTAATCGCAGTAGAAAATCACGTATTACCAGCAATTACGAAATTAAAAGAAACTTTAGCAGAAAAAGTAACTGCATTTGAACATATTATAAAAATTGGTCGTACACATTTACAAGATGCAACGCCGTTAACTTTAGGGCAAGAAATTAGCGGATGGCACCGTATGCTTGAAAAAACAGAGCGTATGATTGCAGAGAGCAATACATATATGAAAGAGTTAGCAATTGGTGGAACTGCGGTTGGAACAGGTATTAATGCTCATCCTAAATTTGGTGAGATGGTATCAGAGGAAATTAGTCAATTTACAGGTAAACAATTTGTTTCTGCACCAAATAAGTTCCATGCATTAACGAGCCATGATGAAGTTGTATATACTCACGGTGCATTAAAAGCATTAGCTGCAGATTTAATGAAGATCGCTAACGATGTGCGTTGGCTTGCAAGTGGTCCACGTAGTGGTCTTGGAGAAATTATTATTCCAGCAAATGAACCGGGAAGCTCTATTATGCCAGGTAAAGTAAATCCAACGCAAAGTGAAGCGTTAACGATGGTTGTAGCGCAAGTAATGGGGAATGATGCAACAATCGGATTTGCTGCGAGCCAAGGTAACTTTGAGTTAAATGTATTTAAACCTGTTATTGCTTATAACTTCTTACAATCAGCTCACTTATTAGCGGATGCAATTGTTTCGTTTAATGACAATTGTGCAGTTGGTATTGAAGCAGATGAAGAAGTAATTAATGAAAATGTGAATCGTTCACTAATGCTTGTAACAGCGCTAAACCCACATATCGGATATGAAAATGCAGCGAAAATTGCGAAGCATGCTCATAAAGAAGGGTTAACTTTAAAAGAAGCAGCATTGCAATCTGGGCTACTAACAGAAGAGCAATTTGATGAAATTGTAGATCCAAAGAAAATGATTGCTCCAAAAGAGTAATAGAGAAAGCCAAGGTTCTTAGTATAGAATCTTGGCTTTTTTGATGTTCATTTTTATGTTTCATCTACTTGCAATACTGCAAGCTTCAAAATATATTATTTGTTAGCAGGCGTATTCATTACTTTCATCTGTGGGCAGTTCTCTTTTAAGAGTGAAATGAATTTTTCTTCTTCTAGTGGTACGAAAGTGGTCACTGAGTCAAATAAATTGTAATGGATTTCTAATTGTTGTCTAGTCCATTTTTTTGAATGAAGTTTTTTGCCAGAGTACTTAATATGGCGAATGTCTTTAAATGGGATTTCAGTACGAAGTATGAAACCGTGTTTTACAACAAGAGATGATTCCGTTACGTTGTAGTGAGAGAAATAGAATGAAGAAAGATTCACGATATTTAGCAGCATCATGAGAGTGAAAAAAATAGAATTTTCATTTTGGAAGAATAACGAAACGAAAAAAATAATTATAAATAATGTAATGAAAATGACGTGGAATGGATTTTTTTTCGCTTTAAATTTCAAGTTAGTCACCTCGGTATACTTGTTTTTTAACTAAATTAAATCATAACATTGTGATAAAACGTGTGAATATGCAGAATTGCATATTCACACGTTTTATTATTCATGTAAAATTTCTTGATGGGATAAATTCAAAAGAAGTTTTGTAATAGTGGAGTGGCATGAAGTGACTTACAAGAATAGAAAGATAGCGTTAGTCATAATTAGTTGTATGATGATTATGAGTAGTTGTGCTAATAAATTTGTTGAAGATAGAAATCGAAAGCATACATTTGTACAAGCAAGTAAGGTTTTAGTAGAGACTGTAAATAGAATATATAAAAAGTAAAGGATGTTTTCTTATACGAAAACATCTTTTTTGTAGTTAAAATTGAATACTGAAGTTTTGGAATGAGTGAATACCAGTTCCATATTCACTAATCGCATATGTATTCTGTGCAATTTGTTTAACGGTAAACTAAGGGTCTTGAAGAATATTTATGTTCTATTTCACATCCTATAAAATGAATTTGTATAAACATATTCGCTTTTCGTTGTATTAAACCCTTTTGTTAGATGTTTTTATAAAAGTTTATAAAATGGGTAAACGAAACATTGAAATGTTTGTTTGCGTTGTGATAAGATGGTGAAGTGATAATAAACGTTATAGTGATTTGTTTGGTTTTAAATAAACATTTTAAAGGAGTGTTTAGTATGAGTGATATTTCAGAGAAGTTTTGGGATGCGTCAATAGAGGAATTAAAGAAAGGGTATGTGTTTGATGAAGAAAAAGAGGAGTACATTTGCTTAGCTTGTGGTGAAACATTTATTAAAGGTGTTATTTATCAAGATAATCAAATTTTGTATGAAGCAGAGAAGTTCGTCCAATTGCATATTCAAAATGAGCATACATCAATGTTCGATTATTTATTAAATATGGATAAGAAATTTACAGGTTTAACGAATTTACAAAAGAAAATGGTTCAGTTTTTCCATATGGGACTGAATGATAAAGAAATTGTAAAAGAAATGGATGGCGGAAGTACATCAACAATTCGTAATCATCGATTTACACTGCGAGAGAAAATGAAGCAAGCAAAAGTATTTTTAGCGCTAATGGAATTATCAGAAGAAAAATCAAAAGTACAAACGAAATTTGTGCCAATTCATAGAACAGCAACGATGGTGGATGATCGATACAATATTACGGAAGAAGAAAATGATGAAGTATTAAAAGCTCATTTTACAGAAGGATTAGATGGACCTCTCTCTAAATTTCCGAAGAAACAAAAGCGTAAATTAATTATATTGCGCCATTTAGTGAAGAAGTTTGATAGTAATAAAAAGTATACTGAAAAAGAAGTAAATACAGTGATAGCAAAAGTATATCCTGATTTTGTAACATTAAGAAGATATTTAATCGAATATGGATTTTTAGATCGAACAGCCGATGGAAGTCAATATTGGGTGAAGTTATAATCATACGAAAAGAAAATGAATAGAAGCACAGTATTATAACAACTATACAAAGAGATAGAGATTGAAAATAGATGTTTAATAAAAGGAGAAATGAAATTTGAAACCACCTGCAGATAACAATAAAGAAGGTGCGGAGTCACATAAGTTGGAAAGTGAGAGTAAACCGATTTGGAAATCGATGTCGATGTTTTTAGTACCGTTATTATTAAGTAATGTACTACAATCAGTTGGACAATTATTTGGTATGGTAGTAGTAGGAAGATGGCTTGGAGTTAATGATTTAGCGGCTATATCAGCATTCTTCCCATTATTTTTCTTGCTCGTTTCATTTGTAATTGGTATCGGTTCAGGGAGCTCTATTTTAATTGGTCAGGCGTTTGGTGCTAAAAACGAAGATCGTTTAAAAGCTATCGTTGGTACGACGTTGACGTTTACCTTTATTATTGGAGTTGTGTTGGCGATAATAGGCAGTATTTTTGCGATGGATATTATGCGTCTAATGGGAACGCCAGAAAATATTATTGAAATAAGTGTACATTATGCACGGATTTTATTTATATCGATGCCATTATTATTTTTATATTTCGCATATACAACATTTATGAGAGGTACAGGAGATTCTAAAACGCCATTTTACTTTTTAATTGTAAGTACAGCGCTAAATATGATCTTATTACCGATTCTTATTTTTGGATGGTTAGGAGCTCCGAAATTAGATGTGTATGGAGCGGCCTATGCTTCTGTTATATCTACAGTCATTACGTTTATTGTCATGCTTGTGTATTTAAAGAAGAAAAATCACCCATTACAACTAGATGGCACGGTTAGAAAATACCTTCGAATGGATGGGGAGTTATTAAAGCTATTGCTAAGGCTCGGTATACCAGCAAGTATAAATATGATATTAGTATCATTATCTGAGATTGCCGTAATCGCATTTGTAAATCGTTACGGTTCGGATGCAACAGCTGCTTACGGCGTTGTGAATCAAGTTGCAAGTTATGTACAAATGCCAGCAGTTAGCCTTGGTATTACAGTTTCCATTTTTGCGGCACAATCGATTGGTGCGAATCAATTTGATCGATTGCAGAAAGTTGTGAAGGCCGGAATTATTATGAACTACGTCATCGGTGGTGTGTTAATATCTCTTATTTACTTATTCTCAAGAGACATTCTATCACTATTTTTAACGAGTCAAACTACAATTGAAATTGCTCATAGCTTAGTTATGATTACGTTATGGAGTTATTTAATTTTCGGTCATGCACAAATTATTAGTGCGACAATGCGAGCGAGCGGTACAGTACTTTGGCCAACTGTTATTGGAGTTGTTTCAATTTGGCTTGTAGAAGTACCCGTAGCATATTATCTTTCTTACCATACAAGTCTTGGAATAGAAGGCATCTGGATCGGGTATCCAGCAGCATTTATTGTCAGCTTAATATTACAGTATGCATATTATAAGCTTTCATGGCAAAAGAAACGAATTACACGATTAGTTAGTTAAATAGAAAAAATGTCCCTAAGTTATTAGACTTAGGGACATTTTTTCGTAAGTGCAGGTTTACAAATAGCTTTTTAAAGTGATATCAAAATGTTGTCTAATGAGTGTTTTATCACTCATATAAAACTCCCACGCTTTTTCCGGTTCACCGATAATCTCAAAGGATTCTTCTGTAATATATAAAGCGCAATTATCCTCGAGTGCAATTCCTTCTATATTCCCTTGATGATTTTGTAAAAAGGAATGGAAGGCGTTCATTCTGTTTAATTGATTATAATGTGGACAAAATCTTTTATTAACAATCCCCCATCCGTTACTCTCTATATAACCAGAACCTTCATAATCTGATCGGATACTAGACGTGAACCAACACATAGCACCAGCGCTATAACCAGCAATAAGTGTTCCTTGCTGCAGAGCCAATAATAATTTTTCATCGAGTCTATGTTCTTTCCATTGCGTAAGCATGTGAATATAGTTCCCGCCACCTAGATAAATTAAATCGGCTGAATGAATCATCTCGTCTATTTCATACTTAGAAGGGGAATCTGTTGTAGTACGTAAAATTTGTACTTCACAATGTAATTGTTTTTCAAACGTGTCTAAAAATAATTTTATATAGCTTTCATCATCATGACTAGCCGTTGGAATAAACAATATTTTTGGGTACTGTTTATTTGTTAATTCTATAAGGCGTTCATTAATAGGCAAGTGATTTGAATCTTGTAAATCACCGCCACCAATGACAGCTAATTTCATAGTAAAGCACCACCTAATCATTTTTGTTATATAAAAATTCGATAGAAGAGAGTTACATTCCTTCCGTAATGTAATCAATAATTAGAAAATATAGCTTAAGTATATCGGAATAGTAAAGAAACTACTGACTATATATACCAATGTATTAGAAACCATTCATTGATATATAATATTTCATACTAATGTTTCAAAAAATGGAAAAAATATGTTTAAATAGATATAATGACGCATTAATTCATATTGAATTTATGCTTATATTTTAAAAGGGAATCGGAAATAGTAGCGATTTTCTAAAACAGTTTTTACTTTTAATAGGAAGTTGTATTACAATATGGTAAAATTATTTCAATATATTTATTTAATATGAAATACAAAGAAGGAGCGTGAAAAAAGTGGATTTTCGATTTGAATTTACAACGAAGCTAAAAGAATACTTAGACGATGAGAAGGATGAAAAAATAATAAAAGATGGACATAGAGATGTAATTTTTCACTATTTATATGCGTTAGAGACTGAAATTGGCGTTGTTAAAAATCCTAATTTTACTTTTTTTGCATCAGGAAGACGTTCACATATAGTGTTAGAAAACGTTGAATTTAAAACAGAAGTAAATGTAAAAAGTAATATAATTGAAATTACAAAAATCGTGGATAATGTAGCTATTCCATTAGATACTATCGTAGCGAAAGATCGGGAATTATTTGCCCTTGGGCGTAATGAGAAGTTTAGTGTACAAATATTAGAGCAGTACCTTTTTGATACATTTGGAGAAAAATTAGGTTTAAAATGAATGGAATAGCCTATGTATTTATAGGTAGTTAATTTTCGTATATATCATTTACGTTTGACCTTTCATTTAATTTATACTACAATTTGTAGTGTGAAAGGAGCCGTATAATGTTTACTCAAAACTATAAGTTAAATGAACACGGGTTAAATCATTTCTTTGGACCGCTTGAAGCGAAAATTATGGAGATTGTTTGGTCTAACGAAGGTATTACGATTAAAGAAGTGCAGCAGAAATTAAGTGAAGAATCACCTGTGAATTTTAACACTGTTATGACAGTTATGAACAGGTTAGTGGAGAAATTACACTTAGAAAAACAGACTGTAAAAAGAAGTGGCATATATCGTGCTGTACAAACAAAAGAAGAATTCTTATCCAATCAAACGAAGAAAATGACACAGGAATTGATGGGGGAATTTGGAGATTTAGTTGTAAATCATATGTTAGATGAGTTAGAGCAGGCTGATCCGGCTTTAATAAAAAAGTTAGAAGACAAATTAAGTCAGTTAAAAAAAGAGGATTAATGAAATGAAATGGCAAATGCGTAAAATCGTATTGTTAGCAGTAATTGTTAGTACCCTCTTTTTCAGTATGTTAGTGTATTACGTTACATATCCATTTCTGTTTCAAAATAAGATGTTCTTTCTTTCAAATTTTTGCTTGTTCCAGTTAGAAAAACATATGAAAGAATTATCGCTGATTCGTATTATAATCGCTGGATTATTATTACTTACTGTATTAATCGTGTGTAAAAGAATTTGGCGACAATTTTTTTATAGTAAAAAATTACAAAAAGTACTTATCCCTTTCATCCGAAAAGGAAAACAAATATATATATTGCCGACTACGGAAGTTGCGGCATTTACAGTTGGGCTATTTCGTCCGAAAGTTGTCATGTCAGAAGGGATGCTTCAGACATTTTCAGATGAAGAAATGGATGCAATTATTTTCCATGAAGAATATCATCAAAATAATCGTGATCCGTTAAAATTATTTTGTTTTACGCTATTAGCAGAAGGCATGATGTACATACCGATATTAAAAGGGTTGTTACAGCGATATCATACGTATCAGGAGCTAGCTGCTGATAAATATGCGATGCAAAAAATGGAATCTTCATTTGAGTTAGGTAGCGCGTTATTAAAATTAATTAAAATAAAGACAATGGAAAATCGATGTGTTACAGCTTCATTTGCAAAAACAGCAATAAATTTACGAATCGAGCAAGTGTTAAATGAAAAAGTTGTGAAATTTAATATCCCGTTACATACGAATTCGGTATATGTAACAGTAGGTTTATTCTGTATGTCGATTGTACTTATTGTCGGAGAGTGCATATAGCCTCTTTTTTTTTAGAATAAACACTACTTATTGTAGTGTTTTAGGGGGAATAAAATGAATGCAGCAGATTTAACAATTTGGCTTGTGGTGGGAGCGGGAGTATTGTCATTTATATCACCGTGCTCTTTACCGCTATATCCATCTTATTTATCTTATATTACAGGTGTGTCTATTCAAGATTTAAAAGAAAATCGTGGGATTATGCAAAAATCAGCGATTATACATACCATATTTTTTATGATCGGATTTTCCGTTATATTTTACGCGTTAGGTTTATCGGTAAGTTGGATTGGAATAACATTTTCATCTAACCAAAAATTAATTCAACAAATTGGTGGGATTTTTATTGTTTTAATGGGGCTATTTATGACGGGCTTGTTTCAGCCTAAGTGGCTTATGGGAGAGAAAAAGGTGCAGTATAGAAGTAAATCGACTGGATATATTCGCTCGATTTTAGTCGGTATGACATATGCAGCAGGTTGGACGCCATGTGTTGGACCGATATTTTCAGCTGTACTCATGCTTGGCGCGACGAATCCTGAAGGGGCACTTCTTTATATTACAGCGTATACTCTTGGATTTGCGGTTCCATTTTTCGTGATGGCATTCTTTATTGGGAAGGTAAAATGGATTGTTACATATGCCAATGTCATGATGAAAATTGGCGGTGGAATGATGATTGTAACAGGGATTTTATTGTATACAAATCAAATGACGAAAATTACAGCATTCTTTATTCGTCTATTCGGTGGATTTACAGGTTTTTAAAAATGAGGAGGAAGAAAAGTGAAGAAACTAATTGCTATTATACTAGTAGGTGCTCTCGTTTGGGCGGGGGTTAACTTTTATAATTCAAAGAAAGAAGAAAAGGAAAGAAAAGCGAAACAAGCAGAGCTACAGGAGAAAGAAGTATTACCACAAGTCGGTTTTAAAGCACCTAGCATCACATTAAAAGGATTAGACGGAAAGTTGCAGTCGTTAAATGATGCCAAGGGAAAACCATATATTATTAATTTTTGGGCATCATGGTGTGGGCCGTGTGAAATGGAGGCACCTGACTTAGTTCATATGTATGATAAATATAAAAAGGATGTTGAAATTTTTGCGGTGAATGCAACTGTTAGTGACCCAGTACAAGAAGCAAGCGCATTTGCTAATCGCTATGGGTTTGAGTTTCCTGTTCTATTAGATATGGACGGAGTAGCTGGACTAGATTATAAAGTATTCTCTTTACCGACGACATTTTTTGTTAATAAAGATGGAATTATAGTAGATCATGTACGAGGTGTATTACCACCAGATCAATTAGAAAAGAAATTTAAGAAATTGATTGAGAATTAAAAGGAGATTTCGTGACGATGGAGTGGATCGTGAGGTTACAACCCATATCTCTTATAATTGGAAGTCTATTTGGATTTATGTTGATGAAACGAAAGATGAGGCATCAAAATGTATCATATGAAAAAATGATGGATGCCGTAACAAATGCTTTTCTTATCATCGTATTTGTATGGAAGTTTGCACCAGCAATTTTAAATCCTGTATGGGCCTTTGGGGCGCCAGTGCAAGCAATATTAGCTGTTGGAAGTATGCAACATATTGTAGTAGGATGCGTGATTGCGAGTGTATACATTGTTTGGAAAAGTAAAAAGGAGCAATTTTCGCTTCGTATTTTACTGGATGCATTGCCTTTTGGTCTGTGTGTGAGTATTATCTTTTATTTTCTATTACATCATGAAGTAGGTGCACAAACGACACTACCATGGGGAATGAAAATATATGAATCTAAACTTTTATATCACCCTATATTCGTATACGAGATCATCTTTGCTCTTTGTATAATGGGCTTGTTATGGATGAAAAATGAAAGGCTCGGAAATGGAAAGAATATAAGTGTTTTTCTAATTATTGAGGGGTTTGCTCATATTATTATCTCGCTTGTTAGTGAACAAAATTCGGTTCTGTTTGGTTTATCGATGCAGCAAATACTAAGTTTTTGTGTTATGAGTTTAGGGATTTTGTACGTGCCGAAAAAATAAAAGATAGCCATGTACAGAGAGTATCTGTGTATGGCTATCTTTTATAAGCGTATTTCTTCATCATATGCTAAATCATTATATTGTAGAAATCTAAAAACCCCTTTATTAGGGGTTTTTAGATTTCTATAGGTCTGCATGTGTTTCTTGTTTATCTGTATCCCATTTTGGAAGTTGTTTTGCTTGTTGATTTTCAGTGAAATTATTAAAGCCAAAAGCAAGTATGCATGTAAAGGTTAAAATAGCTAAACTAATCTTTTTCATTATCTTAGTGCCTCCTTAGTTAATAATTTTTGTTTTGCTTCATAAGTTTTGAAAAAATATTTTTGAGATTTCTCTATTTTATTTACTTTATGAAATTCTACTGCTAATAATTCGTAATATTCTTGTGCATAATCGTATAATTCTTTACTGTTAAAATATGTAGTGCCTGCAATGATTGCGTTTTCTAAGTCGTCTAGAATACCAGTGTGTTGTGTTTTTAAGATAGTGAAATGGTGTTTATATTCTTGATTATTTAATTCATTACAAATTTCTAAGCCTTTTTGAACCCAATCGTTTGCAAGTTCTTTTTCATTTAAACTAAAATGTTCTTTGGCTTGTAGAAAATTGGCTTTTAGGTGTTTAGGTAATTTGTTTGTAACTATTGTAAGATGTCTAATAGCAAGGGTTGATAGATTTTGAGAAGAGTAGAGCCAACCTAAGTTATTTCGAACTTTTAAGATTAGTGTATCGTCTTTCAGCTTTTGTAAAATATTGATTGCTGAATTATAGTTCTCTTCGGCTTGTTCGAATTGTTTTAAATAAACAGAACATGAGCCTAAAATGTTTTCGCATAGAGCTATTTTAATTTCATAACGTGGATATTTTGAGAAAATCTCTTTAGCTTGATTTGCATAATTGATTGCTGTAAGTGGTTTGTTTGTATGGTGATTAAATATAGCAAATTTATATTTATATTCAGCTTCTTCTAGTTCGCCTGGTACATGTTTTAAAAGGGATTCAGCTTTTTCGTATTCTTTTTTTGCTTCATCATAATTTCCAATAATGGTAGCATGTTCAGCTTTAAAAAAGTGATAATAATAAGTAATAAAGTCTTCAGTTATTGGATTGTCTAAACGAACAATTTGACTAAAAGTATCATACTTAATGTTTGTCCAATCGGTTAGGACCTTATATTTAAAGTTTAGTAGGGAGTAGTAAAGCGATAGATTTTGATCAGCTTCAATTTTATTAATCTGTTTCTCTATTTTTTCTTTTAATTGTTTCGCTTCAATTAATTGCTCCGCTACCATTACTTGATATAAAATGTTTAGTTCGTTGACAATCTGTTCATGCCCTTTTAATAACACACTCATTATATATTCCCCCATCCGATAAAAGTATCCTAATTTAATTATTTCTATAATAGCAAAATAGAAGAAGTATAAGAGTCATTTTACCATATTTTTCAACAAAATTATGAAAAATCAATTATTTTTTCGTATTTCTTATTTTTATGTGAATATTACAAGTACCTCTGGTAGTGGTGGGATGAATCTGACTCATGATACGTTAGCATCAATGGGAGGGATAGTTTCACTTGTAAATATGTTTTTAGGAGGATTGTTCGGATTGGGTCCAACTGTTAAGTTTTTAACAAAAATTTCACTTTCTTATTTAATAAAAACAGGATAATCCTCATTTTATAAGAATCATCCTGTTTTTATTGATATATTAAAAAATCGGCGGAGTAACAGAAAATAAGACTATCGCGTTTTTTTCAAAATGATTCCCCCATTTATGCTTTAAATAAGCAGGTATCTTTACACTGTCGCCAGTTTCTAATACGTATTCTTCCTCATTTAAATATAATGTGATTTTCCCATCTAAGACAAATGCTAATTCTTCTCCTTTATGTTCTAGCACATTTTCTGATGAAGCTGTATTAGGCGGGACGGTCATAATTGCTGTTGCTAAATTTCCAGTGAAATCAGGTGAAAGCATTTCATATGATAAATTATCGATAATCATTTTCTTTCGTTTATGGGAACGTACAATTAAATCGTCTGTATTTGTATCTTCAAGTAAAAAGCTAAATGTTGGCACATCAAGAGCTTTAGCAAGCACTTTTAATGTTTGGATAGAAGGGTTAGCGGACCCGCGCTCAATTTGACTTAACATAGATGGTGTAATATCGGCCATCTTTGCTAGTTCTTTACTAGTTAAACCTTTTTTTTTTCTTTGTTTTTCAATTTTTTTACCAATATCTATATTTTCCATAATGAAAATCTCCTTAAGGGTTATTAAATTATATTTAAATAAATTAAATTTAAATTAACTAAAGTGAACAATTTGTGTTAAACTATATTAAAATTAATTTAATTATAATTTATTATATGGTGAGCTACAAGGATATAAGGAGGAAACAAAATGAAAGAAATAGGGGCATTACAAGCAGAATATCCATTAGTGAATAAACTTATTGCAACAGAAGAAGTACTTTGGATAAACCCAAACATAGAAAAGTATGAAACGGCGATAAAAGATACACCATTGAATGAAGAGGATGTAAAAGACGCGGAAGAGAGATTAAAGCGTTTTGCACCATATATTGCGAAAGTTTTTCCTGAAACGAAAGAGACGAACGGTATAATCGAATCACCTTTAGTGAAAATCCCTTCTATGAAAGAAGCTTTAGAGATAAATTATAAGCAACCTATTTTAGGAGAATTATTATTAAAATGTGATAGTCATCTTCCGATATCAGGATCAATTAAAGCTAGGGGCGGCATTTATGAAGTGTTGAAACATGCTGAACAACTAGCATTGCAGCACGGAATGTTAACAGAAGAAGATGATTATTCCATTTTAGATAGTGATACATGTAGAGAGTTTTTCGCGAAATATTCAATTGCGGTAGGTTCTACAGGGAACTTAGGACTTAGCATAGGGATTATGAGTGCGAATCTAGGTTTTAATGTAACTGTTCATATGTCAGCTGACGCAAAAGAATGGAAGAAAGATTTATTAACAAGTAAAGGTGTAAGCGTTATTGAATATGAAGATGATTATAGCAAAGCAGTAGAAGAAGGAAGAAGACAAGCGGATGCGGATCCTAGCTGTTATTTTGTAGACGATGAAAACTCACATGATTTATTTTTAGGATACGCAGTAGCAGCATCACGATTACAAAAGCAATTAGAAGAGTTAGAGGTTGTAGTAGATAAAGATCATCCTTTATTTGTTTACCTTCCGTGCGGAGTAGGAGGAGGACCTGGCGGAGTAGCATTCGGTTTAAAGTTATTGTATAAAGACAACGTTCATTGTTTCTTTGCAGAGCCAACACACTCACCATGTATGTTACTCGGCTTAATGACAGGCCTTCATGACAAAATTGCCGTTCAAGATATCGGAATTGATAATGTAACAGATGCGGATGGACTTGCGGTAGGAAGGCCATCTGGATTTGTCGGTAAAACGATGGAACCATTTTTGAGTGGGAATTACACAGTAAGCGATGAAGAGCTATATAGATTGTTAAAAGAACTAGCTGATACGGAGAATATTTATTTAGAGCCTTCTGCACTAGCAGGTATGATAGGGCCAGTGAAAGTATGTAAAGAAGATGAGTATTTACAAAAGCAACAGTTAACAGAGAAGGTGAAAAAAGGTACTCATATTGTGTGGGGAACGGGTGGAAGTATGGTTCCAAAAGATGTAATGAATGAATATTATAGGAAAGGTTTGGAATTAACGATATAAGAAAAATGAGGCTAGTTGTAGCCTCATTTTTTCATGTACATAAAAATCTTTGTTATTTTCCCAATAGTTCTTTATAGTATATATAAAGGATAACTAATATTGAATAAATACAACAAAAAAGCTTTATTTTACATAATAAGAGGATGTGTATACGATGTCATTACAGACTAAATATATAGCGGGTATTTCGCTTGGGGTTATGGGTGTCGGCTTTGCGGCTTCTATCCCTTTTCAAGGAACGGTAGCAGGAGAGATTATACAAGGGGGATTTGAAGCTGGATTGGTTGGTGGACTTGCGGATTGGTTTGCGGTTACTGCTTTATTCCGTCATCCGATGGGAATACCAATTCCGCATACAGCTTTGTTACCTAAAAACCGTAAACGGGTAACGAAAGGGCTCATTCATACGTTAGAAAATGAATGGCTGACAAAAGAAAGTATTACGAATAAAGTAAAAGAGATGCAGTTAGCACAAATGGTACTGCAAATTGCTGAGAGAGAGATGCAGTCTGATGCTGTGAAAAAGGGGATTGTAAAGATTGCTGAGAAAGCAATTGTTACAATAGATACAGAAAAGTTAGCTGTTATTATTGAAAAAGAATTAAAAACATATTTACATACAATTAATACAAGTAACATTTTACAAGTGCTTGTTGATCAATTAGTTGTGCAAGAATATGATGAAAAGACACTTGATTACATATTAGTAAAAGTGAAAGATTGGACAGCACAAGATGAAGCTCGTTACCAGCTCGGAAGCTTAGGTATGAAGGCAATGGAAAATATAAAAGTAGATGGATTCTTGCAGTTTACTTTGAAATCATTTATGAATATTGTAGATGAAGATAAAATTGGCGGCATTTTGCAGAAGTTTATTATTAGCAATATTAACAGCTTACAAGAGGCTGATAATAGCACAAGACAACTTATATTAGCGAAGATTCGTCAAGAAATTATAAATGTAAAAGAAAATGAAGCCTTATTAAAGGAATTAGAAAATTGGAAAGAAAAGTGGATTGCGAATTGGGATGCTACTGACAAAATAAAAGAGATGCTAGAGCAAGTACAACAAAGAGCAGTTACTTTTGTAAATAATGAAGAATTTGCTGATAAATATGTTATTCCATTTTTACAAAAACAAATGAATAAAATAAAAGAAGATGGACAGACAGTTCAAAAAATAGAAGAGTGGTTACAAAAACAAGTTGTGAATCTTGTTGAGAAGAACCATTCGAAAATTGGTAAGCTTGTACAAGAAAACCTTGATAAGTTAGATGATAAAACGTTAATCGAAATGATTGAAAATAATGTCGGTAAAGATTTGCAGTGGATCCGAGTGAACGGGGCGGTTTGCGGATTTATGATTGGATTAGTGTTAGAAGGAATTAAAGCGATTATATGAGAAAAACCTTCCGCAATTGCGGAAGGTTTTTCTTATTTTTCAATAACGCTCATATTTAAATTATAAGCTTTCTCAATATTTAACTTGTACGTGCCATTTCCAGTTTTAATCGAATTTTTATACCAATGTTCTTGGTTGTTTAATTCTGGATGTTCTTCTGAAGAAGTATTTTCGTTTTTCGTTAAATCTTCTACTTGTTCCCAAGGTGTGCTTCCGTGTGTTTCTTTTTGATTCGTTACTGCTGTTAAAGATACATCACTCTCTTTTGCAAGATGGACAGACACTCTTGAGCTTTCTTGTACAAACCAATTATTTTGTAATTGACCTGGATAAAGAGATAGTTCGTTATTTGAAGCACGGATTTCCACATTTTTATTTTGCGGAAGAACAAGCGTTGGTTTCACCTGTGGTGCTGAATTAAATAACGTATGCTGAACAGGTAATGATTTTAAAGTGATATACATCGTTTCTCCAGCCGTTTGAACTGAAAGGAAATCATCTTGTTTTAAATTGAGTTTTTCATTTGCTTTCGTCGTCATTTCATAAGTTCCCAAAAGATGAATTTGATTTGTATTATTTCCCTCTATCGTTAGAGGCTGATGTCCTGCATCTACTACGATTTTTTTGATAGATTCAGGTATATCAAATTGTCCGTCTGGAATATTACTCGTTTGCCTCGTTGTGTTAATAGAGTGACGAACTTCTTCTAGTAATCCAGTTGATAATAAACAGTAAAAAGCAATTCCGACGCTTCCTAAAACGCCGATAAAGAAAATACTAAAAATATCATATTTAATAAATGATTGTTCCTTCTTAGAAAATAGAAGGTATAGTAAAACTTCGGCTCCAAGTATGATTAGTAAAACTGGCCACCATGCAGTTAGTGTATCTAATACTTGAATTCCTTTTACGACTGAAAATAGTAAAAAGCATCCTAACGATATAATAGAAAGCCCCATTGAGAATGTTCCAACACGCCAAGTCCTCATTCGTTTGTCCCACCTTTGTTTTCTTTATTTCCAAGTAACAATTTAAAGCCGCCGCCAATTAAAAGGAGCGCAACGATAGATGTTTGGAAATAGCGATAATATAGTTCACTAAGATGAATATTAAATATAGTTACAAAATAATCATTCAAAATAGGAAGGACTGTTTGATTTAATAAATAATAACCACCGAGTGTAATTAATCCGATACCGATCCATCTTTGATGATTTATAAAATAATCGATAATGGGTTCGTCTTGAACTCGTTCTTTTCCGTATTTTGCTGTTTGCTGTAACGCATCAAAAAAGCTATAGAACCAAATGATTGGTACTAAAAATAAAAATGCAGAAAGTCGTAATAAATCGAGTAAATAAATAGATAGTAAAAAGGCTGCCATAAGCTGAAGACCACGGCGTTGTAAGCCTAAATACATATGACCTGCTCCAGGGAACATTGCTAAAATAGAAGCAAATGTTTTATTCTTCTTTCCTTGTTCACGATGCTCTTCAAACTCTTCGAAAATAGTACGATCATCTAGTTGCTCGCCACGTTCTTTTTTCTGGAGTTGCTGAACAACATCGAAGAAATTGTAAATCCATAAAACAGGTAATGTAATAAGGAAGATAAGAAAACTTTCTTGCGATGTTAAAAGTGCAACGAAAATAATCATACTTCCGATTCCTGTGCAAGCTACTAAAAATGTAAGTCCACGTTGCATAAGTCCTAATTGGAAATGGCCAAGTCCAGGGATGATGGATAGGAGAATGATATAAAATCGTTCGCTCTCTTTAGAGGATGTTGTCAATTCTCCAGCTTCTTGTTTTTTCGTTTGGTTTATAATGGTGATAACTAAATCTAGTAAGTTAATTACCCATAGAACAGCTAGTAAAAATAGAGAAAGAAAAGCAATATCACGTTCTCTTACTACTATTGTACAAAATACTGCAAAGGAGAATAGAAATAAAGATCCTCCGCTATATAAAATAAACCGTCCTAGCTTTTTTAAGTATAAATGTCCAAGCCCAGGAATTAGCCCTAATACAAGTGCTAAAAAGGGGTTTTTATTCATGCTTTAAACCTCCGTCCTTTTTTGATGTGTCTACCGATTTGTTTACAATTTGTTGTGAGATAGAAGACTCGTTATGTTTTGAAGATTTCTCGAAATTTGATGTCGCTGTAAAAATATATTGGAATAAACCACTTACCATAAAAATAATTGTAGCCGCAGTCGCAATTATGTAGTGAATGATTGTGCGCTTTAGTGAGTTTGTTTTTATATTTTCATTAGACTGTAGTGTTTCAAAATTAATTTGCGTCATAACTTCGTTCGTAAATGAATCATCATTTATCATTGGAAGGTTTTCATGTTGTTCATCAATACTTTCCATATAAAGTGCTAAACAATCATCACATTCATAAAGATGTTCTTCCATAGATTCACGTTCATTGCTTTCTATAAAATCTAATGTATAATTGCGCCAATCTTCTTTTGAATAATGCATCATAGAAACTCTTCCTCCTTCCAATGTTTTTTAATCCATTTTCGTGCCCGATACAGTTTCATTTCGACTGTTTTCACTTCGATGTTTTCCTGTAAAGCAATTTCTTGATAACTTTTTTCTTCTAAGTAATGTGCGAGAACGACGTCACGGTAATTTTCGGGAAGTTCTCTCAGTTTTTGAGCGATGAGTAATTTCTGCTCTTTCGTCAATAATAAAGCCTCAATATTATGAGAGGACTTTATATTTTCCTCAGCTTCTTTACATAAGGAGAGTTCTTCACTTTCTCTAGCTTTCTTTCTCTTATAATCAATAGCGTGATTGGTGGCAATACGCGCCATCCACGTTTTTAATCCGCGAAATTGATAATTAGGGAGAGAGGCGTGAATTTTTACGAATACTTCTTGTGTAACATCTTTCGCATCTTCTTCATGTCTTAAAATAGAAAAGATAACTTGGAAAATATAATGACGATATGTTTGCACAAGGATACGAAAAGCATGTTCGCTTCCTTGTTGTGCTTTTTCAATTAATTGTTTTTCCTCAATGGGTCTCTCCCTCCTTTTTGACGCATTCTATTATATAGACGTAAAGAATGATAAGTCACCCTACACATTTTATAAAAAAAGAATAATATATTTTTTGTAGGAGAGCTAGATGAAAAAAGGTGTGAAAAAATGGTAAAGAGAAGTATATAATGAGCAAGTAGGAAATGTTACACGGAGAAAGGATGTGAATGTTAGTAGGGGAAGGTCCATACTAACAAACATGAAAATTAAAATATTAATAGCAGATGATAACTCTTTTATTAGAGAGGGCATGAAAATTATTTTAAATACATACGAAGAGTTTGAAGTAGTAGATACAGTAAATGATGGGAAAGAAGCAGTGGAGTATTGCAAAAAGAACGACGTTGATATCGCTCTATTAGATGTTCGCATGCCAAATATGAACGGGGTAGAGGCGACGAAATTCATTTGTGAAGAGACGAAAACAAAACCGCTTATTTTAACGACGTTTGATGATGATGAATATATTTTGGATGCAGTAAAAAACGGAGCGAAAGGTTATTTATTAAAAAATAACGATCCGGAGCGTATTCGTGATGCGATAAAAGGAGTATATAACGGTCAAACTGTTATGCAAGATGTTGTCCTCGATAAAATTAAGTCTAATTTAATGGAAAGTAAAGAGGAAGAATGTAAAATTGATAAGAGTCTTTTCACAGAAAGGGAGCTTAGTATTATCGCATTAATTGCAAAAGGTTTCTCAAATAAAGAAATTTCGAAACAGCTTTTTATATCTGAAGGAACAATTGCAAATTATATTACGTCAGTTTTAGGGAAAACTGGACTTGAACATCGCACACAAATTGCGATTTATTACTTAACAGGGAAAGTAGATTAATGATATGGAATTTTGGCTAACTGTAAGTAAATTAATTGTCTTTTTATATATTGTGTTTAGTTATATTTACGCAAATGTAGTAAATTTACCGTGGGTTATATTTACTTTACTTATTTACCTCTCTGTAAACGTAATGATTTCTATATTTAAAAAAGATACGTATAAAAAAATATTAATTTGTATGTCAATTGGCGTAGTTATGTTATTTACATGGAGGGTTCATCCATTTTTTATTTTGTTTTTACCTTTGAATTTATACGAAATTACATTCCATTACATAGAAAAGAATTGGCCACGCTTTGTCATTATGATGCTCCCAATTACAATTGCAGATGAAAGTATTCGAATGACTTATGGATTAATTGTTGCATTTTCTTTTCTCGTTTTAACTATTGCAGATCGATATATATCGCGTGTAGTAAAGCTTGAATCGCAAAATGATAAGATGCGAAAAGATATGCAACGACTTACGAAAAGCTTACATGAAAATAAAGAGTACATAAGACAATCTGAATACACATTTAAGTTAGAAGAGAGAAATCGGTTATCACAAGAAATTCATGATAAAATTGGCCACTCGATGACGGGTGCACTAATTCAAATGGAAGCAGCAAAGAGATTAATGGGGATAGATAAAGAAAAATCTGCGGAGTTATTACAAAATGCAATTCATATTTCAAAAGATGGAATTGAAAGTATTCGCATTACATTAAAAAATATGAAGCCACCAACTGAGCAAATTGGCATTCACCGCATGAAATTATTCATAGAGGAATTTGCCGGTAAGAATGATGTGAATATTCCTTTCGTGTACAAAGGGAACCTAGATATGATTTCTCCCATTCAGTGGAAAATTATCGGTGAGAATGTTACAGAAGCACTAACAAATGCAATGAAATATGCTGATGCGACAGTTATTTCTATAGATATTCATGTGCTTAACAAGATGGTTAAGGTGCAAGTAAAGGATAACGGAAAAGGGGTAGCTCTTGTTAAAAAAGGTCTCGGTATTATGGGGATGGAGGAGCGAACGGCGTCTGTAAACGGAAAAATTATTGTAGATGGGACAAGTGGTTTTTCAGTAACGATGTTGTTGCCAATATAAAGAGAATGGTACGAGGATGAACCATCTCATATGAAAAAAGTGAATATTCTCATGTGAAAAGAATGAACTTCTGCACTGAGCAGGTTCATTCTTTTTGTTTATACTAAAAGCAGAGAAACCGAAATAGGGGTGAAAATGATGAATACATTAGAAATTAAAAATTTAACGAAAAAATTTGGTGATTTCATCGCAGTTGATAATATGTCTTTATCTATTAAAGAAGGAGAAATATTTGGCTTTTTAGGATCAAATGGTGCTGGTAAGAGTACAACGATAAATATGATTGCTGGTTTGTTAAGAAGTAATGAAGGTGAAATTAGCATACTAGGAAAAAATATAAAGAAACATAATCGATTTGCGAAAATGAATATCGGTATTGTTCCACAAGATATTGCGATTTATGAAGAGTTAACTGCCTATGAAAATGTGAAATTCTTTGCTGGATTGTACGGATTACGAGGAGCCGAATTAAAAGCTAGGGTAGAGGAAGCTCTTCAATTTGTAGGACTTAGTGATAAACAGAAAAGCTATCCGAAGAACTTTTCTGGTGGGATGAAGCGAAGACTGAATATCGCTTGTGCAATTGCTCATAGACCGAAGTTAATTATTATGGATGAGCCGACAGTTGGAATTGATCCACAGTCAAGAAACTACATTTTGCAGTCAGTACGTAAATTAAATGAAATGGGAAGTACAATTATTTATACGAGTCACTACATGGAAGAGGTAGAAGAGATTTGTACAAAAATAGCGATAGTAGATCACGGTAAAGTAATTGCAGAAGGAACGAAAGAACAGTTAAAAGCAATTATTACTGATACGAAAGATATTTGGATTGAAGTGAAGTCGGTGGAAAATTTAGACGTGGAAAAATTAAAAGAGATAAACGGTGTGAAAGCAGTTCAAATTGAAGAAAACGTAATTAAAGTGAATTCTGATGGGGGATTAAATAATTTAAATAAAATCATTCAATACTGTATCAATCATGATATTGAAATTCGTTCATTAGAGGAGCAGGCTCCCAACTTAGAAACAGTATTCCTTACATTGACGGGAAGAAACTTACGAGATAAATAAAAAGTAAATGAAGAAAAGGTAAAGGGAGGTTCATCAATTGAACATCTTCAATATTGCAATTATGCATATTAAAAGAGATTTCAGAGACGTAAGAACTTTAGTTTTTATGTTAGCATTTCCGATTGTGCTTATGCTTGTGTTAGGAACAGCGTTAACGAATGCATTTAATAGTGATAGTCATTCGATTAAAGATATACAAGTGCTATATAAAGATGAAGCGAGTAGCACGTTTTCTCAATCATTTGAAGCATTTACGAAAGAAGTGGATAAATCAGGTATTCATTTTAAAAAAGCTTCCGGCAGTATAGATGGGAAAGAAGAAGTGAAGAAAAATAAATATGCCGCTTATGTAGAGTTAAATAAAGATGGTGCAAAATTTTATGGAAGTGACAAAAGTAGTATTGAGGGAAGTATTGTGGAAGGAATGCTTACAACATTTGTTGATAAGTACAATGTAGCGGTCGAAGTTGCAAAAGTAGATCCTACTAAGGTTAGTACGGTTATTTCAAATGGAAATCATAATGATTATATAAAAGAAACATCTTTACAAGCTGCGAAAAAACCAGGTTCTATGGATTACTATGCGGTTGTAATGACAACGATGATTGCACTATATGCTGCGATGGGAGCGAGTTCTTTAATTCGAGGAGAACGAATACGTAAAACAGGAGATCGTCTCATTGCTGCACCTATAAGTAAAGCTGAAATATTCATTGGAAAAGTACTTGGTAGCCTAGTAGCAAATGCCCTGTGCATATTACTCGTCATGTTATTTAGTAAATTTGTTTTTCAAGCGAATTGGGGCGACCATCTTGGAATCATATTTCTTATTTTATTAACACAAGTCTTTCTAGCAATTAGCTTCGGTTTAGGAATCGGATATATTACGAAAACAGCTGAAGCGTCTAGGGCAATTATTATGGTTGTTGTGCAATTAGCTTCTATTTTTGGAGGTGCATATTTCGTAGTAGAAGAAAATTTTGTTACGAATTTATCGCCATTAACTTGGGCAAATACAGCTGTTATGAAAATTATTTATGCAAATGATGTAGGGGCAGCACTACCAGTCATTTCTTTAAACATTGGAATTTCAGCACTCTTTTTATTAATTGCAATTATTGCATTACGTAGACGGGAGGGGCTATAGTATGAAGGATATTTTATGGCTCATACAAAAAACGTTATCTGTGCTTTTGAAAAATAAAAAAAGTTTACTCATTATAATTAGCTTGCCGATAATAGGGACGCTCATTTCCTTCTCGATATACGGAAATGCAGGGCAAGGAACGTTAAATATCGGGATTGTAAATAAAGAAAATGAGCCAATAGCAAATGATACGATAAAGTTTTTAGAAGGATTAAATCATGTGAATGTGAGTAAGGTTAAGGAGTCTGAAGTAGAAGATAAACTCACTTCCAAAAAACTTGATGGAGTTATTACATTAGATTCTGGTTTTTCAAAAAGTGTTCGAGAAGGGGAACCAGAGCATATTGAAATTTCATCGATTAAAGGTGATCAAGTAACAGGATTTATAAAATCATATTTATATAATTATATTGATAATATAGCAGCTATTAGTAAAGTAGCAGGAACAGATCAAAGTACATTCGACAATATGTACGCAGGGTATCAAAAAAGTTCATTTAAAATGAAAACTGAGACGCTAGAAGATACTTCGAAAAATAAAGATATGACAAATCAAACGATGGGTTACCTTATTATGTTTATGCTGTTTTCAGCAGCGAACTTATCAGGTCATATTTTAAAAGAAAAAGAGAATAGAACGTACTTTAGACTATTATCAACGCCGATAGATGGGAAGAAGTTCATATTATCTAATGTCGGGGTAAATATGATAATACTAACAGTACAAATTTTGATTACAATCCTATTCCTAACGAATGTTTTTCATACGAATATCAATATGCCTTTCATAGTGATGATTGGTGTACTCATGCTATTTGCTTTAATAGCGATTGGAATATCGTTAGTCCTTGTCGCTTTTTCGAAAAACTCAGCATCAGCAAATGCACTGCAAAATATGATTATTGTACCGACATGTTTACTGGCTGGATGTTATTTTCCTTATGACATTATGCCAAAAGCGGTACAAAAAGTAGCTGATTTTCTTCCGCAGAGATGGCTATTAGACACAGTATCAAAACTACAACAAGGAATTCCAATTTCAGATTTGTATTTAAATATTTTAATCTTATTTGCCTTTGCGGTAGCATTCTTCTTAATTGCTATTTATAAGTTTGGAAGAAATAATGATGCGAGAAACTTTATTTAATATGAAAAGGGTGTGACGTTAAGTCGCATCCTTTTTTGTATGAAGCATGAAATCTAAATTTGAATGACAAAATAGAAAGGTGGAAAGAAAATGAGCGGAAGGAAATCAAAATGATTAAAAAAATATTGCGAGTTACTTCTATTGTAATTACTATTTTCGTTTTTGTTTTAATTTGGATGCATATTGACGTTACGCTCGGAAGAAAAATGGAAGTCGGGAAAAATATGCCGACAGAGTACGCTCCTCATTATAGTGATTTTCAATTATATGTAGAAGGAAAGTCATTTTATAAACAGTTATTTACTGATATAAGAGAGGCGAAGCAATCTATTTACACGTACTTTTTCATTTTGTCGGATGATAAAAGTAGCCATACTTTTTTAAACTTATTAAAAGAGAAGGCGAGAGAAGGAGTAAACGTATATTTATCTGTCGATTTACTTAACGATTTATCATTTGAAAGAAAGGTGAAAAAAGAATTACAGGAAAGTGGCGTGCATTTTACATATAGTAGAAAACAGGAATTACCATTCGGGTTTTATTCCCTACATCATCGTAATCATCGCCGTATTACGACGATTGATGGGGAGATTGGCTATACAGGCGGATTTAATATAGGAGATGAGTACTTAGGGAAAGATAAGCGATTTGGATATTGGCGTGATTATCATGTACGGCTTAAAGGAGAAGGAGCAAAAGATTTAGAAGAGCAGTTTGCTTTAGATTGGAAACGAGATACGAAAGAAGAGATAAAGAGGAGTACGAATAAAGCTAGTAAAGGGAATACATTACATACTATGACTAGTTACAATGGGCATTACGTTGCTGAAAAATATATAGAGCTCATAAAACAAGCTCAACACTCCATTGTAATTGCAACGCCGTATTTTATAGCAAAAAATAAAGAGTCCATGAATGCTTTAATCGCAGCACAAAAGCGTGGTGTTACAGTAAAAATACTTTGGTCATATAAACCAGATCTACCTCTTATAAAAGAAGCGGCGTATCCATACATACGTCAAGCTGTTAATAATGGGATTACTGTATATGGGTATAAAAAAGGAATGTTCCATGGTAAATTAATGCTTATTGATAATGAATTAACCGTTATTGGTACAACAAACTTTACTTCGCGTAGCTTCAATATAAATGATGAAATGAATTTTTATATTTATGGTGGTCCTATTGTAGGACAAGTTAATAAGGCGTTAACAGAGGATTTTCATGATTCGAAAGAAATGACGAAAGAGTTTTTTGAAAAGTTATCTTTTTGGGAGCGTTGTAAGGAGAAAGTGGCGGGATTGGTTGACTTCTATTTGTGATGATGAATTAGGAAAGGGTGCCTACAAAAGGCACCCTTTTTGGTGGGGAATTATTATTTTTCATGCACCAGCATCGTAACATCATCATTGATCAACGTCCCCACATGTTCGCCTAAACATATTTTCTTCATGACACCAGGCTCATCAAAGTTAAAGACGTGTGCTGGTAAATTGTAGTCCCGGGCAAGCAGTAATGCCGCTTGATCCATGACTTGTATATTTTGTCTAACGACATCATTATAGTTTAGTTTGCTGTACATTTTTGCTGATTTATTATGCTTTGGATCACTTGTAAAGACGCCATCGACCCCTTGTTTTGCGACTAATATGGCATCACTATTCATCTCGATGGCTCTTTGTACACTTGGATAATCTGTTGTCACGAACGGTTGGCCGTTTCCGCCTCCAAAGATAACGATATAACCGTTATCTAAATGGTGGACTGCACGCAAGCGAATGTATGGTTCAGCTACTGCATTAAATGGAATGGAAGTCATAACGCGTACTTCTCTATTTGTTTTACTTGTTAAAACACCGCGAAGCATTAAGCTGTTAATGATTGTACCTAGTGTACCGATATTATCAGCTTCTACGCGATCGATTCCCCATTCTTCAGCTAGATGCCCCCTAAAAATGTTACCGCCACCGATGACGATGGATACTTCGATACCTAAATCAACAATGGATAAAATTTCGTTTGCGATATGTTCTAATCGTTTGGAGTTAAAGCTATTTCCAGTTTGATCGGCAAGTGCACCGCCGCTTAATTTAATTAAGACACGTTTATATGGTCTCATAACAATTCCCCCTATATAGATCGCAATAAAAAAGGAACAAAGGCGAATGCCTTTGTTCCTTTTTAAGAAAATGAAAAAGAAAAGAAGAAGATAGGACGAATTGCTTTGTATAGTTTTTCATAACATCCACTCCTTTTCCTTTTGATTTGTTGTAAGTATATATCTTTTTGATTATACGAAATAATCTGATTGCTTATCAAGTTTATTTTATCGTTTTTTAACAAAATGGTGTCAATGAAAAAAAGAAGAAAAATATTTGAATTTTTTGTGACGAACTTGTAGGTTTTTGTATGATTTTGTAGGTTCGCTTATAAGATGTGTGAGTAGCTTTTATAAATTCAAATTGAAAGCGTTCGCATGAAGGGGATGAACATAAATGAAAAAATTCGGATTGGCAACACAAATTTTTGTCGCGCTTGTTTTAGGGATTGTAGTAGGGGCAGTCTTTTATGGCAATAAAACGGCGATTTCTTATATCACACCAATTGGGGATATATTTATTCACTTAATTAAGATGATTGTAGTACCAATTGTTATTTCAGCATTAATTGTTGCGGTAGCTGGTGTAGGAGATATGAAAAAGCTTGGGAAACTGGGCGGTAAGACAATTCTTTATTTCGAAATTATTACGACGATTGCTATTTTAATGGGATTACTTGCAGCGAATATATTCCAACCAGGTACTGGTGTTGATATGAGTAATTTACAGCAAAGTGATATTTCTTCTTATAAACAAACAGCAGATGCAACGGAGAAGAAAGGTTTTGCTGAGACAATTGTTCACATTGTACCAAAAAACGTATTTGAATCGATTGCACAAGGTGACCTATTACCGATTATATTCTTCTCAGTATTATTCGGCTTAGGAGTTGCGGCAATTGGGGAAAAAGGAAAGCCTGTTTTTAACTTCTTTGAAGGCGTACTCGAAGCAATGTTTTGGGTTACAAATCAAGTTATGAAATTTGCACCATTTGGTGTATTCGCATTAATTGCCGTTACAGTTGCAAAATTTGGTGTAGCAACATTACTTCCGCTAGGAAAACTAGTGCTAGCTGTATACGTAACTGTTATACTATTCGTTGTGATTGTATTAGGTATTAATGCACGAATGGTTGGAGTAAACATTTTTACATTAATAAAAATTTTAAAAGAAGAACTGATTCTTTCGTTTACGACAGCAAGTTCAGAAGCTGTTTTACCTAATATAATGAGAAAAATGGAAGAGTTCGGTTGTCCAAAGGCAGTTGCCTCTTTCGTAATTCCGACAGGTTATACATTTAACTTGACTGGATCGGCTATTTATCAAGCGTTAGCGGCATTGTTTGTTGCCCAAATGTACGGTGTGCACATGTCACTAACGGAGCAAATAACGTTATTATTCGTTCTCATGTTAACATCCAAAGGTATGGCGGGAGTTCCAGGTGCATCGTTCGTTGTTGTATTAGCAACGTTAGGTTCAATGGGGCTACCACTAGAAGGTATCGCGTTAATTGCGGGAATTGACCGCATTTTAGATATGATTCGCTCATCTGTCAATGTATTAGGAAATGCATTAGCGGCCATTGTTATGTCGAAGTGGGAAGGCGAATTCGATAATGAGAAAGCAAAACAATATGTAGAAACAGTCAAAGAAACAAAAGCAGCATAAGAAATCGTTAAGGAGTGAATAATCATGGCAACATTAACTGAAGTTAAAAATGGTGTTCGAATTGAAAAAGATTTTTTAGGTGAAAAAGAAGTACCAAACTATGCATACTATGGCGTACAAACAATGCGTGCAGTTGAAAACTTCCCAATTACAGGATACAAAATCCATGAAGGTTTAATTAGAGCATTCGCAATTGTAAAAAAAGCAGCAGCACTTGCGAATACAGATGTAGGAAGATTGGAATTGAACAAGGGTGGCGTGATCGCAGAAGCTGCTCAAGAAATTCTTGATGGAAAATGGCATGATCATTTCATCGTAGATCCAATTCAAGGCGGAGCAGGTACTTCAATGAACATGAATGCAAATGAAGTCATTGCCAATCGTGCTCTTGAATTATTAGGAATGGAAAAGGGAGACTATCACTATATTAGTCCAAATAGTCATGTAAATATGGCGCAATCAACAAACGATGCATTCCCAACGGCGATTCATATCGCAACATTAAATGCATTAGAAGGCTTATTACAAACGATGGGTTATATGCATGATGTATTTGAATTAAAAGCAGAACAGTTCGACCATGTTATTAAAATGGGTCGTACACATTTACAAGACGCTGTGCCAATTCGCCTTGGACAAGAATTTAAAGCGTATTCTCGCGTACTTGAACGTGATATGAAACGTATTAAGCAATCACGTCAACATTTATATGAAGTAAATATGGGAGCGACTGCAGTTGGTACAGGCTTAAATGCAGATCCAGAATATATTGAAGCAGTTGTAAAACATTTAGCTGCAATCAGTGAATTACCGCTTGTTGGTGCAGAAGATTTAGTAGATGCGACGCAAAATACGGATGCTTATACTGAAGTATCTGCAGCACTTAAAGTATGTATGATGAATATGTCTAAAGTTGCGAATGACCTTCGTCTAATGGCATCAGGTCCACGTGTTGGTTTAGCTGAAATTATGTTACCAGCTCGTCAACCAGGTTCTTCTATTATGCCAGGGAAAGTAAACCCTGTTATGCCAGAAGTTATTAACCAAATTGCGTTCCAAGTAATTGGTAATGACCATACGATTTGCCTTGCTTCAGAAGCAGGACAATTAGAATTAAATGTTATGGAACCAGTACTTGTTTTCAACTTACTGCAATCAATTAGCATTATGAATAACGGTTTCCGTGCCTTTACAGATAATTGCTTAAAAGGAATTGAAGCGAATGAAGATCGCTTAAAAGAGTATGTTGAGAAAAGTGTAGGAATTATTACAGCCGTGAACCCTCATATCGGTTATGAAGCTGCAGCTCGCGTTGCGAAAGAAGCAATTGCGACAGGGCAATCCGTTCGAGAACTTTGTGTGAAAAATGGTGTACTGTCACAAGAAGACTTAGAGTTAATTCTAGATCCATTCGAAATGACACATCCAGGGATTGCAGGAGCAACTCTTTTAAAGAAAAATTAAAAGAAGAGGGGGGACAAGCCCCTCTTTTTTGTTTACAATATAGAAATGCTATATATGAATAGAGGTAGGGATGTTATGAGCAAGTTTACAGTAGCTTCTAATGGTGCATTAGAAACAACATTAAGAGGAGCAGAAGTATTATCAACACCACTTTTAAATAAAGGGGTAGCTTTCACACAAAATGAAAGAGAAGAGTTAGGTTTAAAAGGGTTATTACCGCCAGCGGTTTTAACGTTAGAAGAACAGGCACGCCGAGCATACGAACAATTTAGTTCGCAGCCGGATGATTTATTAAAGAATGTATACTTAACTGCGTTACATGATCGAAATGAAGTATTATTTTATCGTATATTAACAGATCATTTACGTGAAATGTTACCGATTGTATATACACCAACTGTCGGTGTAGCAATTCAAAGGTATAGCCATGAATATCGTAAACCACGTGGTATTTACTTATCAATTAACGACCCATCAGGTATTGAAGAAGCGTTTGCCAATATCGGTGCAACAGCTGAAAATATTGATTTAGTCGTTGTAACAGATGGAGAAGGTATATTAGGAATTGGTGATTGGGGTGTTGGCGGTATTAATATCGCAATCGGAAAATTAGCTGTTTACACTGCCGCAGTTGGAATCGATCCTAGCCGCGTATTACCGGTAATATTAGATGTAGGTACAAACCGTGAGGAACTATTAAACAACCCATTTTATATTGGAAATCGTCACCCTCGTATAACAGGTGAATCTTACGATGAATTTATTGATACATTTGTTCAAGCGGTAAACAAACAATTCCCGAAAGCACTTTTACATTGGGAAGACTTTAGCTCTCGTAACGCACGAAAAATTTTAGATAAATATCGTCATGACGTATGTACGTTTAATGATGATATTCAAGGTACAGGTGCAGTTTCACTTGCTGCTGTATTATCAGCGGTGAAAGCTTCTGGTGTACCACTGAGTGAACACCGCGTTGTTGTGTTTGGCGCTGGTACAGCTGGAATCGGTATCGCAGATCAAGTAAGAGATGCAATGGTCCGTGCTGGCTTATCAGAAGAAGAGTCACATAATCGTTTCTGGTGTATTGACCGAAACGGATTAGTTACAGATAACATGGAAGATCTTCTTGATTTCCAAATTCCATATGCAAGAAAAGAAGCAGAAGTAAGTGAGTGGAAAGAAAATGATATAATCGGACTTGCTGAAGTTGTGAAACATGTACAACCGACAATTTTAATTGGTACATCTACTGTGGCGGGCGCATTTAAAGAAGAGATTATTAAAGAAATGGCTTCTCACGTAGAAAGACCAATCATTTTGCCAATGTCGAATCCGACGCCACTTGCTGAAGCAAAACCAGTAGATTTAATTGAATGGACAGAAGGAAGAGCGTTAGTTGCAACAGGAAGTCCATTTGAACCAGTTACGTATAACGGTGTAACGTACGTTATCGGGCAATCAAATAATGCACTTATTTTCCCAGGGCTTGGTCTTGGAACAATTGTAGTACGTGCAAGCGTTATGACGGATGGGATGTTCGCAGCAGCTGCTGAAGCAGTTGCAAGTATGGTAGATACAAGTCAGCCAGGCGCACCTATTTTACCAGAGGTCGAAGAATTACGTAATATCTCAGAAATGGTTGCAATTGAAGTAGCGAAAGTTGCAGTTGCAGAAGGTGTTGCAAGAGTGAACTTAAGTGATAACGATATCAAGATGGCAGTGAAAGAAGCAATGTGGAAGCCAGAGTATCGCCAAATAAAAGCGGTAGAAAAGGTTAGAATATAGAAAAAAAGCCCGTTTATAACAATAAGCGGGCTTTCGCTTTTACTACTGAAAAAAGTATAGGAAGTGGCACCTTTGAATTGGAATCAATTATGGAAGAAAGATATGTCCCTTTTAATTATATTAATGGTCGTTGTTCCGATTGCTGGGGAGCTGAACTTTCATCCCTTTAATGATACGTTTCGAGTTAGCTTCGGTACACCGCTATTCTTCTTTTTATTATTATTTTTAAGAAGAGTACCAGCAGGAGTTGCAGGTATTCTTGTTGGTATATCTGTAGTCTTATTTCGAGTATGTCTTGACTGGATCATGCAAGGTTCATTTCATATGACAGAATCATTTTATTTGCGTTATCCTGTGTTCTTCTATTATTTTATTTATGGCAGTCTTTTTTCGCTTTGCAGGGTAAATAAGTTCCATCAGAAACCAATCATTATTGGATGCCTTGGAATTTCAATTGAAATTGTTGCAAGTATGTCAGAACTTGCGTTTTATCACATGTTAGTACTCGGTACAACAATAACGATTTCTGAAGTAAATAAACTTATTATCATTGCTATTTTTCGTAGTTTCTTTGCACTTGGTTTTTTAAATATGATGAATTTATATGAAACGAAATTAAAAGAATCGCAAGTTCGAAAAGAAAATGAAAATATGTTAATGCATCTTTCTAATTTATATGTGGAATCTGTTCATTTGAAAAAGACGTTACAAAATGCGGAGTTAATTACACAAGAAGCATATCAACTATATCGAAATTTACAAGTAAGCGCTGATTCAAGTAGTAAAACAGCATTGAAAATAGCGGGGGAAGTGCATGAAATAAAAAAGGATAACCAAAGGATATTTGCAGGGTTATCTAAACTGTTATTAGATAAAAATGTGGCTGAATATGTAGAAGGACATGAGTTAGCAGAAATGATTGTTAGAATAAACGAGAAGTATGCTGAAATGCTAGAAAAGGATATACGTTTTTCTAAACATATAGAAGGTGAGCATGCTGCATACCACGTGTATACAGTTCTATCAATTTTTAATAACCTCGCTGCAAATGCAGTTGAAGCAATTGAAGATAAAGGTGTCGTTATTATTAAGCTATATAAAAGAGATCAACATATATTTTTTGAAGTAATTGACGATGGACCTGGTATTGCACAAAAGTATAAGAAATTAGTATTTAAGCCAGGATTTACTTCCAAGTATGATCAAACGGGAACACCGTCAACTGGTATTGGGCTTTCTTACATAAATGAAATGGTAACAGAGCTAGGCGGAGAAGTGAGATTAGAAGGCCGAGAAAATAAAAGAGGATGTAAGTTTATCGTTTGTTTACCAGAGGGTAGTTTAAAGCGGGAAGGTGAATAGATTTGTTTTATTATATCGTAGACGATGATGAAGTTTTCCGTTCGATGCTTTCGCAAATTATTGAAGATGGAGATCTTGGAGAAGTAATTGGTGAGGCGGATGACGGAGCTTTTATTGAAGCGGATCAACTAAATTTTAAAAAAGTAGATATTTTATTTATTGATTTGTTGATGCCGATGAGGGACGGAATTGAAACAGTTCGTCACATTGCGTCAACTTTCACGGGGAAAATCATTATGATTTCTCAAGTGGAATCGAAGCAGCTTATAGGTGAGGCATATACACTTGGTGTAGAATATTATATTACAAAACCATTAAATAAAATCGAAGTTGTATCTGTTGTACGCAAAGTGATGGAGCGTATTAGATTGGAGCGTTCTATACATGATATTCAAAAATCATTGAATAACGTGTTTCAGTGGGAAAAACCGCAATTGCGTACTGAACCAGTGCAAGAAGGAAAAAAGATAGGGGATTTAGGACGCTTTTTACTATCAGAACTCGGTATTGCGGGAGAGAATGGAAGTAAAGATTTACTTAGTATGCTGGAATATTTATATGGTCAAGAAAAGGCACAGACATTTGAGTTTGGCTTTCCTGCGTTAAAAGAAATTTTTCATCATATTACGATAAGGAAATTAGGGGATCTAGCTTTAGGTGCGGATATTGATAAAGAGAAAAAAGCGTCTGAACAAAGAGTACGTCGAGCTATTTATCAGTCGTTAAATCATTTGGCTTCTTTAGGACTAACAGACTTTTCAAATCCAAAATTTGAAAGCTATGCTCCAAAATTTTTCGATTTCACCGTAGTTAGAAAACGGATGACAGAAATGACGAAAGATGAACTCGCATCTTCTGGTCATACGCGAATTAATACGAAGAAGTTTATTCAAGTGTTGTATTTTGAGGCGAAGAGGTTGATGGAGATAGAGTGAAGAAGATGCTTATAAATAAGCATCTTTTTTTGTTAAATCAACATTTTATATTTTCTCGTGGAGCATGTAAAATGTTAAGTAAGAGAAAATGGTTTTATATTAAGGAAGTGTCAAAGCGATGAGTTTCACATTGAATAAATCGATTATTAAAGAAGTGTGCGGAGAGACCTCATATAAAAGAGGTGAAGCCTATTATAAATCAAATAAAGTGATAATAGATCATTACGATGAAAATAAAGAAATTTGTGAGGCGACAGTAAAAGGGAACGAGGATTTCCATGTTACAGTAGCAAAAGCCAAAAAGGGTGATGTTGTTGCAAAATGTAGTTGTCCTTCATTAGCGTCTTTTCAAACGTACTGTCAACATGTTGCAGCAGTATTAATACAAATAAACTATAATCAACAAACAGGTGGAATGAGCTCCACTAGTAACAGAAATGATCAATTGACAAGTGGTATGTTCCAGCTGTTTGCAGACAAACCACTGAGGCCAAAAAGTAAACAACACCGTTTTGATACACGTGAAATATTAGATATTGAGTTTATATGTACACCAGTTGCTACGAGAAGTGGTGGTGCTCTTCTTGGAATTCAATTGAAACTTGCCAAAGTGTATTTCATAAATCATATTAGAGAATTTCTTTCTAAGGTGGAGAAAAGAGAGTCTTTTCATTGTTCAAATGAATTTACATATACACCAGATGTACATAGTTTTAAACAAGAAACGGATGCAATTATTCAGCAGCTCATTAAAATGTATCATAACGAAAAAATGTATGAGGATGCGCTAGAAGTACATGCGAAACAAGATGAAAGTATGATATTTATACCACCAGCTTCATGGAAAGATATGCTCTCTTCACTTTCTAAAGTTGAATATGTACAGCTGAAACAAAATAAACAACTGTTTCAGGGATTACAAGTTTCAAAAGGTTTGTTGCCGTTACACTTTGAATTTACGAAGGGAAATAATGGCGGATTTACACTTCATATAGAGGGTTTAAATCGTGTACAAGTTATGGATATGTATAACAATGCACTTTACGAAGGGAAATTATATCACTTACACATTGAAGATTGTATGCGACTTATTGAATTACAAAAGATGATGAGTCGCTCAAATAGTAATCAGTTTTATATTCCAGAAAGTAAGATGGAACATTTCGTCGCGAAAGTTGTACCAGGATTAATGAAGCTTGGAACTGTACACATTGATGAAGTAATATCGGATCGTGTTGAAACACCTTCGCTAAAAGCGAAATTGTATTTAGACCGCGTGAAAAATCGCTTATTAGCAGGTCTTGAATTTCACTATGGGAACGTCATGATTAATCCGCTAGAAGAGGATGGACAGCCGTCTGTTTTTAATCGTGATGAGAAAAAGGAAAAAGAGATTTTAGACATTATGAGTGAAAGTGCTTTTGCAAAAACAGAAGGCGGTTACTTTATGCATAATGAAGAAGCTGAGTATAACTTTTTATATCACGTTGTGCCAACATTAAAAGGTTTAGTTGATATTTATGCGACGACAGCAATCAAATTGCGAATTAGTAAAGGGGATGCAGTTCCTCTTATTAGAGTGAGAAGAAAAGAAAGAATTGATTGGTTGTCATTTCGTTTTGATATAAAAGGAATACCAGAAGCAGAAATTAAAGGTGTATTAGCGGCCCTTGAAGAGAAACGTAAATATTATCGATTGGCGAATGGTTCGTTTTTATCGCTAGAGAGTAAAGAGTTTAATGAAATTAATCAGTTTATAAAAGAATCAGGTATTCGGAAAGAATTTTTACATGGAGAAGAGGTAAATGTTCCGCTTATTCGAAGTGTAAAATGGATGAACGGACTTCATGAAGGCAATGTTTTAAGTTTGGATGATTCTGTTCAAGAGTTAGTAGAAAACATTCAAAACCCGAAAAAATTAAAGTTTGCTGTGCCAAATACTTTAAATGCAGAAATGAGAAAGTATCAAGTATATGGGTTCGAATGGATGAAAACACTTGCTCATTACCGTTTTGGCGGTATTTTAGCAGATGATATGGGACTTGGAAAAACGTTGCAAAGCATTGCTTTTATAGATTCTGTTTTGCCTGAGATTCGAGAAAAGAAACTGCCTATATTAGTCGTTTCACCATCATCTCTTGTTTATAATTGGTTTAGTGAATTGAAAAAATTCGCCCCGCATATTAGAGCAGTTATTGCAGATGGAAACCAAGCAGAGCGCCGGAAAATTTTGAAAGATATAACGGAATTTGATGTCGTAATCACGTCATACCCATTACTGAGAAGAGATATAAGATTATATGCAAGACCATTTCATACACTATTTCTTGATGAAGCACAGGCGTTTAAAAACCCTACAACGCAAACGGCAAGAGCTGTGAAAACAATTCAAGCTGAATACCGTTTCGGACTAACTGGTACACCTGTAGAAAATTCATTAGAAGAGCTATGGTCTATCTTCCATGTCGTCTTCCCGGAATTATTACCAGGAAGAAAAGAGTTCGGTGATTTAAGGCGTGAAGATATAGCGAAGCGAGTGAAACCATTCGTATTAAGACGATTAAAAGGGGACGTATTAAATGAGTTGCCAGAGAAAATAGAGCACTTACAATCATCGGAGTTATTACCCGATCAAAAGAGTCTCTATGCTGCTTATTTAGCGAAGTTAAGGGAAGAAACGTTAAAGCATTTAGACAAAGACACGTTACGTAAAAATAAAATTAGAATTTTAGCTGGTTTAACGAGATTGCGACAAATTTGTTGTCATCCCGCTTTATTTGTTGATGATTACAAAGGAAGTTCAGCTAAATTTGAACAACTGTTAGAGATTTTAGAGGAATGTAGAAGTACAGGGAAGAGAATATTAATTTTTTCTCAATTTACGAAGATGCTTTCCATTATTGGTCGTGAGTTAAATCGACAAGCAATTCCATACTTTTATTTAGACGGGAGTACACCAGCGCAGGATCGTGTAGAGCTGTGCGATCGGTTTAACGAAGGAGAAGGAGATCTATTTCTCATTTCTTTAAAAGCTGGTGGTACCGGACTTAATTTAACTGGTGCAGATACAGTAATATTATATGATTTATGGTGGAATCCAGCTGTTGAACAACAAGCGGCCGATAGGGCGTATCGAATGGGACAAAAAAATACAGTGCAAGTTATAAAGCTAGTAGCTCAGGGAACAATTGAGGAGAAAATGCATGAACTGCAAGAAAGTAAGAAAAATTTAATCGCTGAAGTGATTGAGCCGGGAGAAGAGAAATTGTCCTCAATCACAGAGGAAGAAATTCGAGATATTTTAATGATTTAATATAAAAAAGCTATGCCTTCAAATTTATGAGGGCATAGCTTTTTTGTTGTAATAATTATATTTTGTTTTGTACAAAGTAAAGAAATCAAATGTTATTTAAATTACTTCTTTGTACCTTTACTTTTGTATGGTTTGGCAGCTGCCTTTTTCTTTGCACTTGATTGCCAACGGTTCCATCCTTTACTTCCTGTACCTTGTCCTACACCTTTTTTCGGTTTTGCTTTCGTTTTACTCATATGATCACTCCGTTATATAAAAATCTTATTTGATAATAGTCAATGATTTAGAAAATACTCTTTATAAATGACTATGATTGCTTTAAGTAAAAATAAACTGCTTGAATGCTATAGTATAACATGAATTTGCAAGTAAACTGAAAGGAATTATAAAGAAAATGAAAATAATAAGAAATACTGCAGATTCTATATTCCGAACGATCACATTAATTGTTGTGTATACGTTAGTTTCGGTCAGTGAAACATTTTTTGGATTGACGAGGCAGAAAAAGTAAAGATGTTAAATTAACAACAATCAATAAAGCCGTAAAATAAAGAATTGAAAAACATTTTAAAACTTTTTGTTGACTTTCTTTATTTTTTGTATAGAATAATCATTAATAAAATGTTTCAGAGATGTGACAACAAAACGACTATGAAAGGACGAGTAGTAGTAGGACGTAGTTTAAGCGAGTCAGGGGTGGTGTGAGCCTGATACGAAGCCTATTATGAAGAACCTCCTGGAGTTGCTAACCGAAATCCTTTATAGGAAAGTAGACTTAGCCGGGAACTTCGCCGTTACAAGAAGAACAGTATCGAGATATTTCATCTCCGTATTGTATAAGTGAGCAACCTCTGTTGCTAATTTGGGTGGTACCGCGGAACCAAAGCCTTTCGTCCCAGTTTTTTGGGAAAGAAGGGCTTTTTTTGTTGGCTTCTTTTCACAACATCCAAACATTTTAGGAGGAAACCACCATGTATCAATCATTAATGACAGTAAGAGAGACTCAAATCGCAATTAAGGAAGTTAAAACATTCTTCGAGGACCAATTAGCAAAACGCCTTGAACTATTCCGCGTATCTGCACCATTATTCGTAACGAAAAAATCAGGATTAAACGATCACCTAAACGGTGTAGAACGTCCAATTGAATTTGATATGTTACATTCAGGAGAAGAATTAGAAATTGTTCATTCACTAGCGAAATGGAAACGATTTGCATTACATGAATACGGATATGAAGCTGGTGAAGGTTTATATACAAACATGAACGCGATTCGTCGTGATGAAGAACTTGATGCAACGCATTCCATTTATGTTGACCAATGGGATTGGGAAAAAATCGTTCAAAAAGAATGGCGTACTGTTGAATACTTACAAAAAACAGTACAAACAATTTATGGAATATTCAAAGATTTAGAAGATCACTTATTTGAAAAATATCCGTTCCTTGGAAAGTATTTACCGGAAGAAATTGTTTTCGTTACTTCTCAAGAATTAGAAGATAAATATCCAGAATTAACACCGAAAGATCGTGAACATGCAATTGCAAAAGAACACGGTGCAGTCTTCATTATCGGAATTGGTGATGCACTTCGTTCAGGTGAAAAGCATGACGGACGCGCAGCTGATTATGACGATTGGAAATTAAACGGTGACATTTTATTCTGGCACCCAGTACTACAATCTTCATTTGAGTTATCATCAATGGGAATTCGTGTTGATAGTAAATCGCTTGATGAGCAGTTAACGAAAACTGGTGAAGACTTCAAACGTGAGTATGATTTCCATAAAGGTATATTAGAAGACGTACTACCATTAACAATCGGCGGTGGCATTGGACAATCAAGAATGTGCATGTACTTCTTACGTAAAGCACATATCGGTGAAGTTCAATCTTCTGTATGGCCTGACGATTTACGTGCAGCTTGTAAAAAAGAAAACATTCATCTGTTTTAATAGAAGTGAGGGAATAGCTTAAATATAGAGCTATTCCCTCTTTTTTTAATTGTGTAAACGAATGGTTTACAGAGAGTTTTACTAATGGTTTCTTTCATTTATATCTCTTTTTATGTAATAATTTGTTAAAGGAGGGGACGTTATGAGCATAGGAGAGCAGCTAAAAAAACTACGAGAATCAAAGGGGTTTTCGCAAGAGGATGTTGCTAAAAAGATTGGTGTGACGAGGCAAGCAGTGTACAAATGGGAAAATGATAAAAGTTATCCTGATATTGATAATCTAATTTTACTAAGCGAAATGTACAATGTTACGCTTGATGAGTTAATAAAAGGGAAACAGAATATTAAAGAAAAAATACATATTGATGAAGAAGATGAGGATTTTGAGAAAGAGAATGATTTTGGTTTTTATATTGGGTTTGGATTGCTAATTATGAGTGCATTCATTGATTATGAAGGAATACAAGTATTTGTATTAGGAGTTGCACTATTCATGATGGTTTTTTATTCGAATGTGAAGAAAGTTATTTTGAATGAATATAGATCGTTTTTTCAAGAGAAAGAGTGAAAAGATATATGTGATAAAAAGTGAGAAGAGTTAGTTATATTTCCTAGGAAAGGGTATAACGAATATTTTCATTGTATTATAATGATTTCGGGATATCGGTAATATGAAAGCTATTTGGGTAGATCCTTGAAATCTATATGTAAAATGATAATAAAGTTATTTAATTTTAAAAGCTCAAACAAGCATAACCCCGTTCTAAAGCTAGGACGGGGTTCAAAATATAATAATAAAATCGCTTAAGAGTCTACGTTTTATTCAATGATAGTGCCTTTTTATAAAACGTCACTTGCTTATTTATTACCGAGTTCTTCCGCTAAACCGATTAAAATTCCTTCGACTCCACGAATGTAGCAGAGACGATACGAGTTCTCGTACTGAACTACTTCGCCAACGAGCTCTGCACCATGCTTAGTGAGTCTCGATACCATTTCGTCAATATCTTGAACGGTGAACATGACGCGTAGATAACCGAGGGCGTTTACAGGAGCTTTTCGGTGATCTGCTATAGTAGGAGGGGTGAGAAATCGCGAAAGTTCAATTCGGTTGTGGCCATCTGGAGTGACCATCATAGCGATCTCTACGCACTGAGAACCGAGTCCAGTTACGCGACCAGCCCATTCACCTTCGACATTGGCTCGACCTTCGAGATTCAAGCCAATCTCCTCAAAGAAAGAGATTGCGTTATCAAGAGATTCTACAACGATGCTGACATTGTCCATTCGTAATAATTTGTTTTTTGCCATAGTCTTATCTCCTTATGTATAAAAGTTCATTATTTAATCATCCTCATAATTATACTACTAAGTAGTTACAAATTCCTTTCAGTCAAAAACACCTTGTCACAGTATAGGAAAAATTGACAAGGTGTTTTTTTATATGTCATATAGCATCTTGTTAACGAACAGCTTTTATTTAATAGGAAGGAAGTAGATTAATATGATTTTTTTATAAGTGTTACTGAGCATATCAAATTAGCTCATTTGTACTAAAGGCTCAATTTTCGCCATAAATGATTGATGTAGCGCCTCAACCCCTGTTACTAAATGAAGGCGGTCAATAACGACAGACACTTTAATTTCTGATGTACTTACCATTTTAATATGAATATCTTCTTCTTTTAAAGTAGTAAACATATTTGCAGCGACACCAGGGTTAGATACCATGCCAGATCCTACGATTGATACTTTTGCTAAGTGATTTTCATGTTCTACAGATTCGTAGTGAAGAGTTTCTTGATTTTGTTCCAAAACTTTTAAAGTTTCTCTTAAATCATTCGAGTGAATGGAGAAAGAGAGATGTACAGTTCCTTCATTTGTAATACTTTGAATGATGATATCTACATTAATATGTGCCGCTGCTAATGTAGAGAAAACTGTTGAAAGCGAGCCTTGTTCTAGTCCTTTAATTGTGACACGTGTAATGTTATCCTCAAATGCAATACCTTTAACGATTGATTGTTGTTCCATGTTACATTCTCCTTTTACAATTGTTCCGTTTTCTTGTTCCATACTTGAGCGAACTTCTAAAACTACGTTATGATTTTTAGCAAACTCAACAGCGCGCGGGTGTAATACGCCAGCACCGAGATTAGCAAGCTCTAACATTTCGTCATAAGAAGTTTCGTCTAATTTGTAAGCGTCTTTTACAACTCGTGGGTCCGTTGTATATACGCCTGTCACATCCGTATAAATATCACATTTTTTTGCTTTAAGTGCAGCGGCTAGTGCGACAGCAGTCGTATCAGAGCCACCACGGCCAAGCGTTGTAATTTCATTTTCTACACTTATACCTTGGAAACCAGCTACGATAACAATTGTGCCTTCAGCAAGATAAGATTGAATACGATCTGTATGAATGTCAGTAATCCGTGCACTACTATGTACAGATTCTGTCGTAAGACCAGCTTGCCACCCTGTTAATGAAATTGCACGATAGCCTTTTGCTTGCAGTGCCATTGTTAATAATGAAATAGTTACTTGTTCTCCTGTAGATAGAAGCATATCCATTTCACGTTTACTTGGATTTTCTGTAATAACGTTAGCGAGTGCGACAAGTTCATCCGTGCTTTTTCCCATTGCTGAAACGACAGAGACAACGCTATGACCTCGTTCATATTCTTCAATAATTAAATTTGCTACATGTTGAATGCGCTCGACGCTTCCGACAGAAGTGCCACCAAATTTTTGAACAATTGTTTCCATTACAAATTCCTTCTTTCGTCTATTTTTAAGAATAGATTAGGAAATATATAAATCCCAATACTCCTGTAGTTACCAGAAAGACAAACAAAAAACACCATCTCAAATAAGTGAGGATGGTGCTGTTACAGGAAAAGGGAAACAGAAAACGGAGCTAATAAAAAAACCGCCAAAAAAGGAATATCATAAAAAATGATATCTCTTTTTTGTAGATAGCTCTTCATACGTACACGTCTGTACATATGACAGTTCTGTTTCTATTCGAAAACAGCCCCAATTGATAAATGCAGAGAAACTTATCAATTTCGGCAATACTTCCTTTCATCTAAGTTCATAGACATCTCTGTGTCTCCATTAGAATACTCATAAGTATCGCAACCTCTATCTCACGTTTTAGGCGAGAGTGTTTGATTTATGAAGTTGTTGGTAACATTTGTTTTATAATAATTTAAATTTTTCGGGGAATCAAGTGTTTTATATATATTTTTAAAATTCTTTCTTTTTCCAGGAAAGTTTGTGAAAAATGTAGCAAAATAAATTCATTGCATGTACATTAAACTTATAGTGCATAGGAGGTGGGAGAATGAAAAGGAAACAGCCTATTTATGTTGCGACAAAAATGAACACGACGATGGGAAAATTATGGGAATATACGCAAGAACCAGATATACATACGGAGTGGGATGCTCGCTTTACTGAAATTTCGTATTTAGAGAAAAAAGAAGGAGAACCACAGAAGTTTTTGTATAAAACAAAGATTGGATTTGGGCTTGAAATAGCTGGAGAAGGGGAATCAATAGGTGAAATAAGAAAAGAAACTGGTGAAAGAATTTCTTCTTTAAAATTTTGGACGGATAATACATTATCTCTTATTCAAATAGGACGTGGTTATTGGAAGTATACGCCGAATAAAGAATACATCCATTTTGAGACACAATATGATTATGATACAAGATTTGGTCGTATAGGAAATGTGATAGATTCCTATATTTTTCGTCCGTTATTAGGTTGGGCGACTGCTTGGAGTTTTGATGCCTTAAAATTATGGTTAGAAAAGGGGCTTCATCCTAGGTTACTAATTAGAAGAACAATGACGTATTGGCTCGTATGTTTTTTATTTGCTTTTGTATGGATATATCAAGGGATAGTGCCAAAACTACTTTTTACTCATTTAGAAGAAGTAAAGATGCTTTCTGTATTAATCGGTTCAAATGAAAATAGTGTATATATACTTAAAATAATTGGGGTGTTAGAAATAATTTTCGGTGTTGTATGGCTGTTGCCAATAGCAAAACGAAAATTATTTATATTGCATATTATTGTATTACTAGTTTTAACATTAGCGGCAGGATTTACGAATATTGCAAGCTTTACAGGGCCGTTTAATCCGATTACATTAAATGTTCTTCTAATGGGGTTATCAATTGTCGGTTATATAAATAGTTTCGATTTACCAAGAGCGAAAAATTGCAATAGGGCGAGAAAGGGATAAGTGTATGGCTAATATATATGAACGATTATTAGGGGATACCTATAAAAATCTTCATCCTGAATTGCAGAAGCGTTATGCGATTACAGAAGAGAATAGTTTTACAGGTGAAGGAAAGATGGATGAAATTTACGGTGGCTCTTTTTTCGTGAAATTTATATTAAAAATTGCATCGAAGTTTCGAATGTTTTTCTCAGAAAGAGGAGAGGAAATTCCATTTACGATACAAAATACAGCTGAGCGAGATGAATATGGACAAGAATTAGTAAGGTGGAATCGTACTTTTTATTTTCATAATAAGAAAAGATATTTTAATGCAGTTATGCAATTGGATGAAAAAGAAAATGAAATTGTAGATTATTTTGGCGAACCACATTTACTCGTTTCTACAATGCATTTTCATATCGATGAGTTAGGTGCAATGCATATTTCTTCAAAGAAACAATGGTTTTATATGTTTGGAAGAAAAATTCCGTTACCAAAATTTTTGTATGGTGAAGCAAAAATTGTTGAAAGTTATGATGATGAACTACAATGTTTTCGAATTCATGTACAAGTACGAAACCCGTTAATTGGCTCGCTTTTTTCATATAAGGGAACATTTATGGAAAGGAACTAAATGATATGAAAAATATAATATTTGGGCTTGCTTGTTATGTTGTTTTTCTATTATGTGAGCGGTCGAATACAAATCCTGTTGAAGCAATTATATTATTATCTGTTTTATTATTTATACCAATGTCACTTTGTATTATTGATAAAAGAAAAAGAGATGGATCGTATTTATTATTTTATAAATTCGTATCGTTTTTATATCCAATCGCAGCAATTTGTGCAATGCTAGCTTTCGTCACAAATCACTATGTATTTGCGCTAGTTTGGTTTGTATATACAGGAATCGTTGCGTTATTTGGTGTAAGTAGATTGCTAGAAAGAGGATGGAAGCCGTTAGAAGAGATCGCCATAGATAGTGCGTTTATTTATTTGTTTTTAGGTGGTTTTTGGTTTTTTGCTTCAGCAGCAAAACTTTCAATTATGCATTTTAGCTCTGACATTGTTTTACTCACAGCTGCACATTTTCATTATTCGGCGTTTCTATTGCCATTATCAGCTGGTTTAATAGGGAGAAAAAGAGAAAAGAGAAGTAAAGTATATGATGCTATTATGTTTATAATCATGATTTCACCTATGACAGTTGCAATAGGAATTACATACTCGAGAATATTTGAATTTTTTGCAGTGCTCCTATATTTATGTGCGATTTATGGATATGGATTTTACGTTTGGAGAGCAAAATTTAATGCTATCAGTGCAAAGATTCTTTTAATCGTTTCGTCTAGTACACTCATGGTTACAATTATGTTCTCACTTATATACTCATACGGGAATTTGAAGCATGTAATGACGATTACAATTGCTCAAATGGTTTGGATTCACGGTGTTGTCAACGGAATTGGAGTAGCGTTACCGGCATTTGTCGGCTGGATGATCGAAAAGAGTGTTCCGAATTATAAATACTATGGGAAACCAATGAGTAAATTAAGAGGAAGTGTGGCAATTGGTGAGGCTTTTTTATATAGCGGCAATTTAGTAGGCAGTAAGGAATACAACGGTTTAGTTGATCAAATAACTGATTTTCATAGTGAGTCATTTGACGTGACGAAGGTACCTTTAAGTATTATTCGTTTTTATGAAAATACAACAGAGTATGAGTTGCAATCAAATATTAAATGGGCTCGTTGGTTCCGCCTATTTGCATTTTGTTATGAGAAAATGAGCAAGCATGTAGGACAAATACATTTAGGAATGGGCGACAAGTGGGAAACGATGCATGGCTCTATCATTGGTGTAATGGATGAGGAAGATGGAAGAGAGAATGTAAGGGCTTGGCTAAGGAAAAATGAAGCAGGTGAATCTATTTTTGTAGCTCTTTATTCAAAGCATACAGATAAGGATGAGACATATATGAATATCGCCTTGCCTTTACCTTATTCGAATATGACTGGTATTTTGAGGCTATGTAATGATAATCATGATTTAATCATTACTAGTAAGTTAAGAGAAAATGGCCAGGGAGATGAGGGGATTTATTTACATACTCGGTTCTTAACAATCCGTTTACCGTTAGCAGAGACTTTCATCATTACAGAGGGTAAGGATAAAATGTTAACAGCTCATCATAGCATGTGGCTATTTGGACTTGAATTTTTACATATTCATTATAAGATTGAAAAAATTGCACAGAAGTAAGAAAGGCTTGGATGGGTTTCCAAGCTTTTTTATGTATGGGTAATTGTCATAGAAATTTGTTTATTTAGCTCATTATCCCAAACACGTTGAATTTCAAAAGTGCCTGTTTCAAAAAATAATGGGAATCTTTCTTTAAACCAAGTTTGCATAGGTAGCTTTAGTGCTGTATCGATTGGTATCCATAAGAAAGAATAAGCCCTAAAGAAATTAGGACTTATTCTTCATTAAATACAAATGTTTGTTTCATTTTTTTACCTTCATTTACCGGATGGCCGTTATAAGAGAAATTCTTTTCTTCCCAAGTGATCACAACTTTAAAATTATGACTATTAAAGTCTAATGGGAATACCATGTAGTCAAAGCTTGTATGACTTTTAGAAATATTTTCATTAGGTGTAGTAGGTTTAAAGGTAGCCTTAGAGGTAGGATTGTTATCAAGTATTTCCACGGATACGTTTGATACATCATGACCGATGTTTTTTACGAGTAAACTATACGTATCAAATACACCTTGTTTCGGCTGGATTGCTTGCTTGTTTGAGTTATGAGATTTATCAATTTCGACATACCATTGTTTAGACTTTGATGCAATCGGTAGTGACTGAAATGTGTAAGCACTAGCTTGCATTGGTAGTGCTAAACATATAAGCGTAAAGAGAGTTAATATTTTTCGTTTCATTTTTTGAGAGCTCCCATTCTTTAATGGATTTACTTGTTATTATCTTCTTTTTACGAGTGAATATACCATATAATGTAAAGTGGTTATTGTGAGTAGTGAATTAATATCTTATTCACTACTCTTATAGCTGGCATAATTACGTATGTAGTAAGAAAGAATAAATTTATTTTTTCTTTCTATACTTAGATTGCCGCCCTTTTTAAAAGGGCTATTTTTACGTTTTAATAAAAAGAATATCCTAAGAGTTCCGTATAAATTATTTATTTTAATGTAGTTAAATGTGCTTATATATGTGAAATTAGAGAAGGAAGCTGTGTAGAGATGTTTCTACACAGCTTTTTAGGATATGAAAAAATTTCCAAAAATATGTTAAAATAACATTGTCATACAACAAGGGGGATTTGTTTTATGGAAAATGGACATCTTGCTAAAGTAGACTTAACGAAAAAAATTGAATCAAAATCTAAGTACAACAAGAAACTCGAAAAATATCAAAGGCGCTTATTAGCATTACAACAAATTTTGAAAGAAGAAAAAATCGCGGTTATGCTTGTTATGGAAGGATGGGATGCGGCTGGTAAAGGTGGGGCAATTAAGCGGGTGACGGAACATCTTGACCCACGTGGGTTCCAAGTAAATCCAATTGGAGCACCTGCACCTCATGAAAAACGTTACCATTATTTGCAACGTTTCTGGCGCAAAATTCCACAGTACGGGCAAATCACCATTTTTGATCGCTCATGGTACGGTCGTGTGTTAGTTGAGCGTGTTGAAGGATTTGCTACAAAGGAAGAGTGGATGAGAGCATATGATGAGATTAATGATTTTGAAAAACTACTAACAGATGACCATTACATAATAGGGAAGTTCTTCTACCATATAAGTAAAGAGGAACAGTTAAAGAGATTTAAAGATAGAGAGAAAAATCCTTTGAAAAGATGGAAAATTACAGACGAAGATTGGCGTAATCGTGAAAAATGGGATGAATATGTTGAAGCAATGGAAGACATGTTTGAAAAAACAAGTAAGCCAAATGCGAAGTGGCATATTATTGAAAGTAACGATAAATTGTATGCCCGTGTGAAAACGTTAAAAATCATTATTTCATTCATTGAGGATTATTTCTTAGAACATGGTATAGAATTGCCTTCTTATTATTATGAAATGAAAGAGGATATTGAAGTTTTGCAAGATGTAGGTGTTAAAGAGTAAAAAAGAAAATGGTCCTGTGAATTGGTGAAACCAAATTATGGGGCTTTTTTATTTAGAAACATTTTACAATTAACAGAATAAGGTATATAATCAATAATCATATTAACATTGTTAATATGATTATTGATTATATACTATGTGGGGGTTTTACTTTGAAGGGAAGAGATGTTGTTTTAGGTTTATTAATGGAAAAGGAATTGTCTGGTTACGATATTAAAATTGTGTTTGAAGACGTATTTACTCATTTTTTTGATGGAAGTTTTGGAATGATTTATCCAACGTTACGACAATTGGAGAATGAAGGGAAAATAAAAAAAGAGGTTGTCATGCAAGAGGGAAAACCGAATAAGAAAATGTACTTTATTACAGATGAGGGGCGTGAAGAATTTTATCAATACATGCAGACACCTGTAGAGAAGGATGTTTTACGTTCGGATTTTTTAATGAGAATGTATTTTGGTAACTATAGTGATGATGTAACAATAAAAAAATGGATTAAAGATGAAATTGAAAGAAAAGAAGCGTACATTGCAGATCTTCGATTGAAATATGAAAAGTGGAGAGTAGGTATTACTTTCGTCGAAGAAATTTCACTAGATGTAGGTATTGCATCGTATAGTGCACAAGTGGAGACTTTGAAGAAAAAATTAGAAGAGTTAGAGGCGAAAGAAAACAATAAAACAGAAGAATGAAAAACGCGTTCACAATAAATAAAGGGGTATATAAAGATGGAGCAATCAAAGGGTATTAAGATTGTCTTTTTAATGTGTCTAGGTATCTTTCTTTGTATGATTGATACGACAATTATGAATATAGCTTTACCGGCAATACAATCGAGTGTAAATACTTCGTTAGAAAAGATGTCTTGGGTATTAAATGTTTATACAATGACGATTGCAGTACTTGCCATTCCGTTAGGGCGGATAGCTGATATCTTTGGAAAAGCAAAGATGTATATTCTTGGTCTGGTGATTTTTGGTGGTGGATCGGTACTTTGCGCTTTTGCTAATACAGGTGATTTTCTTATTTTTTCTCGTTTTATACAAAGTATTGGGGCAGCGATTTTATTTCCAACAAGTATGGTAATTGGTGTATCAGCTATGCCATTAGCTAAGAGGCATGTTGCGCTTGCAATTTTAGGAGTAACACAAGGATTGTCAGCTGCTATGGGACCAGTAATAGGTGGAATTATTACGCAAAATTTAGGATGGAGATGGGTGTTCTTCGTTAATGTTCCGGTTTGTATAATAGGAATCGTGTTATGTTGCATCATGCTACAAATAAAAAATGAAGAACGTATTATCTCAAAAATAGATTGGATAGGACTACTATTAAGTAGCACAGCAATTTTTTCATTTACTCTCATATTAGTAAAAGGTAATACATGGGGATGGCAAAGTAATATTGCTTTGTCTTGTTATGCAATTAGCACTATTTCTCTTATTCTATTTGTTTTAGTAGAACGAAAGATTCATAATCCAATGGTGAATTTAAAGTTATTTCAAGATCGAATGTTTGTCGGAGCGTCTATCGTTGTTATATTAAGTAATTTATTTTTAATTGGAGTTACTGTATTGCTTCCAACGTTCTTGACGAAACTACAAGGTCGAACGGAAATTGAAGCGGCTTTTTTAGTGACACCTATTTCAGCAATGATATTTTTTGTCTCACCAGTTGCAGCAACTTTAATTAAAAAACTCGGAAAAGTAACTATTATTTTGTCAGGATTTCTTATTATGGGGCTTTCCTACTATTGGTTGCAAATGATTGATGTTCATTCAACAAATATAGAAATTATTATTCCATGTATGATATTAGGTGTTGGATATGGTTTAGTAGTGGGGCCAATTACAGTTTTAAGTGCGTCTTCGTTTGAAGGAGAATTGTTAACTGCTTCTCAAAGTGTTGTATCAATGTTACGACAAGTCGGAATTGTATTGGCAGTCGCAATATTTGTCTCTAACTTAACTCACAATTTAACTGTAAATAAAGAAAAAGTATATCGTTATGCAGAAGAAAAGGTGCGTACTATTCATGTGAATAGTACTGAGCAAACTGAAATTTTACAAATGACTAAAGAAAAAATAGAGAATCAAAGTTTAGAGTCGAATATAAATAAGAAACAAAATGCAATGACAATGGGATTAAGTAAAGAGAAAAAGGAAGAATTGATTCGCGACAAGACGGATGAAATATTAAGAAAAGTTCCAGTAGAATATAGAGATGTAAAAAGAGAAGAAGTTATGAGGCAAGTGACAAAAGAAGTTGAAAAACAAGAGGAAAGTATAAAGAAAGAAGTACTCACATTTTCAAATGATGTGAATCATTATGCCAAGAATCAGATGGCTATGAGTTTTACAGATTTATATAAAGCAAGTGTGCCAATTATTTTAATTTGTGCTTTCGTAAGTTTGTTGTTTTGGGAAGGGAAAGCTTTGAGTAAAAAGAGAAGGGGAAGATTAGTAGAAGAAGCGTAAAGAAAAACAGGCTATAGCAGCCTGTTTTTTTCATTGTTTTCTCCTTGCATATTGTGAATAGTAGTATTTTTAATATAGCATGGGATAAGTCGAGTATGATTAGAAAGTTTTTTAGAATGAAAGGGATGAATGGAAAATGCCATTGAATATGTAACGTTATACATAGTACATTAACAAGAGGGATTAATTTTAAAAGGAGGATGGGGAATTGCTAGATAAGGCAGGGGCTTTAATAGATAATCATGTGTACACAGAAGAAGAGCAACAAAAACTATACAAACGAACGTTAATAATCGTCAGCATTTCACAAATGTTTGGCGGTGCAGGACTAGCTGCTGGTATTACAGTGGGAGCACTTCTTGCGCAGCAAATGCTTGGAACAGATGCATTTGCAGGATTACCAACTGCTATGTTTACATTAGGATCGGCATTAGCAGCTTTCATAGTAGGGAAGCTTTCGCAACGATATGGACGCCGGATAGGTCTTGCAACAGGGTTTATAGTAGGCGGATTTGGAGCAATTGGTGTTGTAATGGCAGCTTTAACGAACAGCATTATTCTTTTACTTATTTCTTTACTCATATATGGTGCCGGTACAGCCACGAATCTACAAGCTCGTTATGCAGGTACAGATTTAGCAGATAAGAAGCAGAGAGCAACGGCTGTTAGTATTACGATGGTAATGACGACTTTCGGTGCAGTTGCAGGACCAAATTTAGTAGGGGTAATGGGAAGTTTTGCTCATTCAATTGGAGTTCCTAAACTTGCAGGTCCGTTCATACTATCGGCAGCAGCATTTATACTGGCGGGTCTAGTTCTTTTTGTTATGCTTCGTCCAGATCCTTTGATTATTGCTAACATAATAGAAAGATATAAACAGGAACATACATATAAAGGACAACCAATAACAGAAGAAGCGAAAGAAAATAAACGAGGTATTACAGTTGGAGCAATCGTAATGATACTTACGCAAATAGTGATGGTTGCGATTATGACGATGACGCCAGTTCATATGGGACACCACGGTCACGGTTTAAGTGCAGTAGGACTTGTGATAGGTTTTCATGTAGGTGCAATGTATCTTCCATCTCTCGTTACAGGAATGTTAATTGATAAAATTGGCCGAACTACAATGAGCATAGCTGGTGGAGTGATTTTACTTGCAGCGGGTGTCATAGCTGCGATAGCGCCAAGTAATTCTTTATTATTATTAATCGTTGCTCTGTCTTTACTTGGGCTAGGATGGAACCTCGGATTGATAAGTGGTACAGCACAAATCGTTGATTCCACAACACCGTCTACACGTGCTAAAACACAAGGGAAAATAGATGTTTTTATTGCGCTAGCTGGAGCTTCTGGTGGAGCAATGTCAGGTATGGTAGTAGCGAATTCAAGTTATGCGGCATTGTCATTGGCTGGAGGCGTGTTAGCGTTATTACTTATTCCTGTTGTGATATGGTCTCGAAAAGGGGCAAGAAATTAAATGAAAAAGAGGTTCTAGTTACTGACTAGAGCCTCTTTTTATACACTTAAATTAAATTCCACTCTACAATAAGCCCTAAATGCGTAAGCCCGCCACCAAATCCGTATAGTAAAAGTGTGTCTCCGTTATTTAATTTCCCTTCTTTTATAGCTAAATTTAAAGCGAGTGGAATGGTGACTGAAGAGGTATTCCCCATATATTCCACGCTCGTTAATGTTTTTTGTATTGGAATTTGAGATTTTTCGCAAATAGATTCGATCATTCGTAAGTTAGCGCTGTGGGGTATGAACCAGTCTATATCATCTACTTGCATATTTACGGTATGTAATAAATTTTTTATGCCTTTTGGTACTGTGCGTGTTGCCCATTTATATACTTCTCTTCCATTTTGAACGATTTTTTCATTTGTTTGCAGTGGTGTGCCATTCATAGTAGTAGATAAGTTTGTTCTATATAGATGAATGCCGCCATCACCGTTTGTTCCCATGTGAGCAGCGATAAAGCTTTGGGTGTTTTCATCTCTTTCTAATAAAATAGCTCCAGCACCATCACCGAATAAAATACAGGTCGTTCTATCGGTATAATCAGTAACTTTAGATAATGTCTCTGTCGCTACGACAAGTACTTTTTCATGTGATCCAGAAGTGATTAAGCTATTACCGACGTGTAGTCCATATGTAAAACCAGCACAAGTTGCATTTAAATCAAAAGCTAGTGTATGAGGTATGTTGAAGTATTGTTGTATTTGGCAAGCAACGCTAGGGAAAACGTAATCAGCAGTAGTAGTAGCGACAATGATACAGTCGACATCTTCTAAGTTTTTCTTATATGTTGTACATAAATTTTCAATTGCTTTAATGGCTAAGTTTGAGGAGTATTCTTCTTCGCTAGCGATTCTTCTTTCCTTCATTCCTGTTCTTTGTACAATCCATTCATCATTCGTATGGACCATCTTTTCTAAATCGTTATTAGACAATATTTGATCTGGAACATAAGTACCAATTGCAGTAATACGAGATTTAGAATGCATAGGAACATCTCCTAACTTTTATTTTTTATAACCTGATACTAATATCAGGTTATAAAAATGTCAATAAAGATTTTTGTTGTATTAAAACGATAATACTTAACTTACTATGAAGGAATTTGGCGAGTGCTGTAAAAATAATATACGAGAAGTTTCTAAAATTGATAATGAAGGGAGTTGAGCTCCTTGAAAAGGATTTTACACATGTTTCCTGTCGTCATCATTTGTAGCTTTATTCTTATTATTTTTCCAGAGAAATCTTATGCTTGTGATTGTATTAAAGTATCAACAGAAGATGCATTTCAAAAAAACGATGTAGTGTTTGAGGGAAAAGTAATTGAGGTTGGAAGGAAAGCAGGGGTTGGAACTGAAGTGTTATTTGAAGTGAAGAAAATTTGGAAAGGGACAACTTCTTCGCAAATTATCGTATATACAAAGGGTGGTGATTGTATGTTTCGCTTTGTAGAAGGAGGAGACTACTTAGTATTTTCTACTCAAAGAGGATCAGAAAAACAATTACACACAAATAGTTGTAGTGGAACGAAGAGATTGGATGAGGCAGGGGCGGACAAAGCGGCTTTAAGTCAAATTGCAAAAGAGTCTGTTCCGACGAAGAAAGTGGATTTAAAAGGTGAGATGGTGAGCGGTTTAAATTGGCGGCAAGTTGCTATTATTTCCATTGGTTTGTTATTGATGATTGTTTTTGTTATTTTTATTGTGAGAAAAACTCGCAAAAAATGACGATTAAAGTAAAAATATAAAGATTTTCTTTAGTGTGATATAGGTTGTTAAACCTTGTGAAAGCGAATTACTTATGCTACACTTTATGTAACTTAAAATGAACGGAGGGGCTTCCTTTGATCTTAATCAGATTACGTCTCAATACTTTGTGCCAATAATTGAATAGCGCTCAAAGGCTCTGTCTGTGTACAGAGTGAACGGGATTGGTCTGCCTATTTTAAAGGAACCCTTTATTAAGCTTATATGTGAAAAAGAGGGAGGGACGAATACGCCCTCTTTTTGTTTTGCCTTTATAAATAGAATGGGATTGTATAAGTGAACACTTACTGTGGATACGTATACAATCTTGGGACTTGTTGACTATAAAATAGGATGAAAGCATAGCTTTCTTCTATTTCTTTGGTGAACCCTTATCCGTTTACGAAAACACAGGCAGCGACCTGTGTTTTTTATTTTACGTAATCGAAATGGAGGAATAAATATATGGAAGAAGTATTACAAAGAGCAGTTTTAGTTGGAGTAAATGTAGGTAATGAAGATGATTTTGCATATTCGATGGAAGAGTTAACAAATCTTGCGGAAGCTTGTGATGTAGAGGTAATTGGGCAAGTAACGCAAAATTTACAACGAGTAAATCCATCGCATTATATCGGAAAAGGAAAGATTGAAGAAGTTGCAGCGTATGTACAAGAAATAGATGCGAATATGGTTATCTTTAATGATGAATTATCTCCTTCACAAATTCGAAATTTAGAAGAGGATTTAGATTGTAAGGTAATTGATCGTACCATTTTAATTTTAGATATTTTTGCGCAACGTGCGAAAACGAAAGAAGCACAGCTACAAGTAGAAGTAGCACACCTTCAGTATATGATGCCTCGTTTAATCGGTCTTCGTGAATCGTTAGGGAGACAGAGCGGCGGCGTTGGTACGAAAAATAAAGGTGTCGGTGAAAAGAAGTTAGAGTTAGACCGTCGTAAAATTGAAGAACAAATTTCAGTTTTGAATAAAGATTTAGAAGCGCTCGTTGCCCAGCGTCAAACGCAGCGAAAGCAGCGTAAGAAAAATGAAATACCTGTTGTAGCATTAGTAGGTTATACGAATGCAGGAAAGTCAACGACGATGAATGCAATGCTTGAAATTTATAATGGTACAGAAGAAAAACAAGTATTTGAAAAAGATATGTTATTCGCGACGTTAGAAACATCTGTACGAAATATTGATTTGCCAGATAATAAATCATTTTTATTAACAGATACAGTTGGATTTGTAAGTAAATTACCACATCATCTTGTGAAGGCGTTCCGTTCAACGTTAGAAGAAGTAGCGGAAGCAGACCTACTTATTCACGTTGTAGATTACGCAAATCCAAATTATGAACAATTAATTGATATTACAAATGAAACGTTAAAGAAAATTGGAGTAGAAAATATTCCAACGCTTTATGCTTATAATAAATCAGATATGGTAGATGTTGAAATTCCGAAAGTGCAAGAAGATCGCGTTTATTTATCAGCGAAGAAACATGTTGGAATTGAAGAACTTGTAGAAATGATTCGCTCACACATCTATAAAGAATATACGAAGTGTGAAATGTTAATTCCATATGATCAAGGACAGGTAGTTTCGTATTTCAATAATCATGCACACGTTTTATCTACGAGTTACGAAAACGAAGGTACCAAATTACAAATAGAATGTAAGACGAGTGATTACGAGAAGTATAAGCATTTTGCAATTTAATGTAAGAGGCAACCCAGTATGTGATTGGGTTGTCTTTTTTTGTACTGTTTTACCGCTGAAAGTTACAAGGATGCAAGCCAATGACGGGAGTTAAGTTATATTTCTGGAAAAAGAAATGAAAGCAGTATAGAATAGAAATGTTTCAAAAGTCAGAATTTATTACACCTACTGTAATAAATATATATTTTGTACAGAAAGGGGAGATTCACATATGCAGGCAGTTTCACACAAAAAAAACTGTAGAAACACCGACAATATATCGAATTTTATTTGCGATTAGCTTTGGGCATTTTTTAAATGATTCGATGCAAGCAGTTGTGCCGGCGTTGTTTCCTATTTTGGAAAAAACGATGAATTTATCCTATATGCAAGTAGGGTGGATTGCGTTTGCATTAAATATGACGTCATCGATTATGCAACCGGTGTTTGGTATGTATTCAGATAAGAAGCCGTCACCATTTTTATTACCACTCGGCATGTTTTCAAGTATGCTTGGAATGATTGGACTCGCGTTTGCACCAAACTTTATTATTGTTATTATTTCTGTTTTATTTATTGGGTTAGGTTCCGCGGTCTTTCATCCAGAAGGCGCTCGTGTTGCGTATATGGCGGCAGGTGCAAAACGAGGGTTAGCGCAAGCAATTTATCAAGTTGGGGGAAACACGGGGAATTCTTTAGCTCCTATTTTTACAGCACTAATTTTCGTTCCACTCGGTCAAATTGGTTCATTAGGTTTTACAGCATTTGCAGCAGTAGGAATTGTATTATTAATTTTCGTATCGAATTGGTACAAAAATGAATTAGCAACCGGTGCTGTAAGAAGGAAGAAGAGGGCTGCACTTGAGGCGGAAAATGCAATTGTAAGTACACACATTAAATTCGTTATTATACTTCTTGTTTTTCTTACTTTTGTACGCTCTTGGTATGGTGCTGGTATCGGGAATTTCTATCAATTTTACTTAATAGAGCATTATGGTTTATCTATAAAAAATGCCCAGTATTTCGTATTCGCATTTATGATTGCTGGTGTGTTAGGAACTTTCTTCGGAGGACCGTTAGCAGATCGATTTGGTAAGAAAAATATCATCGTATTTTCAATGTTAGGTTCAGCGCCACTTGCACTGTTATTACCACATGTCTCACTTGTGTGGGTCGTACCGTTATTTTTATGTATCGGTTTTATTAGTTCAAGTAGTTTTAGTGTAATTGTTGTATATGCACAAGAGCTTGTACCTGGAAAAGTGGGAATGGTGTCAGGATTAATCGTAGGTCTTGCGTTTGGACTTGGAGCATTAGGTGCTGTAGTTCTTGGGAAATTAGCAGATATATATAGCCTGCAATTTATTATGCTATTATGTAGTTGTCTACCATTAATTGGACTCACTTCATGGTTACTGCCAAGTGATAAGAAAACGATAGAATAGGGGATGCGCTATGAAATTGTGTGAAAACGTTACGGAATTAATAGGAGATACACCTGTCGTCCGATTATCTAAATTTATTCCGGAAGACGCAGCAGATGTGTATGTGAAACTAGAAATGTTTAATCCATCGCGCAGTGTGAAAGACCGTGCTGCTTATAATTTACTTCACGTTGCAGAAGAAAATGGTCTCATCAAACCAGGAGATACAATTATTGAACCGACAAGCGGGAATACAGGGATTGGTTTAGCGATGAATGCAGCAGCTAAAGGGTATAAAGCGATTTTAATTATGCCAGATAATATGTCAAAAGAGCGTATTAATTTATTGAAAGCATACGGAGCAGAAGTAGTTTTAACACCAGCAGAACAAAGAATGCCAGGAGCAATTGCGAAGGCGTTAGAACTGCAAAAACAAATACCGAATAGTTTTATCCCGCAACAATTTGAAAATCCAGCTAATCCGAATATTCACCGTTATACGACTGCACTTGAAATTTACGAACAAATGGATGGAGAGCTTGATGCTTTTGTTGCAACGGCAGGAACAGGCGGAACGATTACAGGGACTGGTGAAACGTTAAAAGAGAAATTGCCAAACTTATATATTGCAGTAGTGGAACCGAAAGGATCTCCCGTTTTATCCGGTGGTGTACCAGGTCCTCATAAACTAGTAGGAACAAGCCCAGGATTTATTCCGAAAAACTTAAATACAGAAGTGTATAACGAAATTATTCAAATTGCAGATGAAGAGGCTTTAACGACAATGAGAAACTTAGCTAGACAAGAAGGATTATTAGTTGGGCCATCTTCTGGAGCATCTGTTTACGCTGCAATCATGATAGCGAAACGCCTAGGCGTTGGTAAAAAAGTTTTATGTATTGCGCCTGATACAGGTGAACGTTATTTGAGCATGGGGTTATTTGAATAAAAAGGATAGAAACACCTTAATAGTGAATAGCTGCTATTAAGGTGTTTGTTTTATGGAATGAAGAGGGGGAGAAGAACAATGAAACTATTAAAACCAATCCATGAATATAGTGAGCATATTACGGCGTATAGACAAGCGTTTTTACACTCAGGGGAACAACCACATGGAAGTAGTTCTTTACAAAACTTTGATTCTCTTGATGAATGGTTTGAAAAAGTGAGTAAACAAGAACTAGGAGAAAATTTACTAGCTAATCGAGTGCCATCTAGTCAGTTTTTAAGTTTTGAAAAAGGGAAACTTATAGGTTTTGTGAATATTAGACATAGATTAAATCCAGAATTATTACGGGAAAGCGGTCATATTGGATATAGTGTCCATCCGAATAAACGTCGCCACGGTTACGCTACGAAACAACTACAACTTGCATTAGCTGAAGCGCAAAAATTAGGATTGCAGAAAGTATTAATAACTTGCGATAAATCCAATATCGGTTCTGCTAAAACGATTCAAAAGGTTGGAGGTGTGTTAGAAAATGAAGTAGTTTCTTCTCGTACTGGTGAAGTTATTCAGCGCTATTGGATAGAAATATGATTAAGTAGGAATTTGAAAAGGTAATGCAAGCTGTAATATCGAAATAGATAAATGAAATATAGGGGATTACTGCAATTTTAGGGGGGAAATGAAATGGGATTAAAAGAGAAAGCGATAGAGATGTCAGAGATTTATAGGAAAAATCCGAAAGTAGAAGCTATTATTTTAGCGGGTTCAGTAGCTAGAAAGCTTGAAGATGAACATTCAGATATAGAATTACATATTTTATGGTCAACACCGCCGGAAGATGAGGATCGTAGGGCCCCTATTTATCATATTGATGGGAAAATATTATCGTATCATCCGTATGAGGAAGAAGAATGGTCGGAAACGTATTTAACGAAAGAGGGAATTAAATTAGAGATTAGTAACTTTTTAACAGAGACAGTAGAGAAAGTGATTTCGGATGTGGTGGATCAATATGATATAAGTTATGAAAAACAATGTGTTGTATCATCCATTCATGATGGTGTTAGTTTGTATGGAGAAGGGAAAGTGAATGAATTAAAAGAAAAAGTAGCGGCATATCCAGATGAACTAGCAAAACGGATGATTTCAGAAAATCTATGGTTAAGTAATCGTTGGCACAATCGAAAGGCGCTTTTAAAACGGAAAGATTGGCTTATGCTTTATGACGTTATTTGCGAAGTACAAAGGAACGTATTCGGTGTTTTATTTGGTTTGAATAAAATGTACGTACATCATCCAGCGTTTAAATGGATGCCTAATAATGTGGAACGAATGACTATTAAACCTGAAAAATTATATGAACGTATGGCGGACACATTAATAGGGAATCCAGAAAAAAGTGTGCAGGAGTTAGAGTTGCTAATAGAAGAAGTGTTGCAACAAGTTCATACATACGCGCCAGGAGTAAATGTGGATGAGCAAGAAAAATCTATTTTTTATTTTGTGAAATAGAAAATAGTAATAAGGGGGGAAGTTATGGGTTTTTTTAATAGGTTTTTTAAAAAAGTTGAAAAAGTAAATGAGCAAGAAGCTACTCTTCATGAATTAAGTGAAGAATTGTATGTTGAATCACCGGTAGAGGAAGCGACTAGTTACTGGGTATCAATGGCACAAAATATAATTGTTAATGCTGTAAAAGCGGCTGACAATGATGTGGAACGTGCCTTCGTGTTATTGAATTTGAAGAAAGGTGAGGCTTCATTTGATATTTTTTATCAAATAAATGGGCAATTGTATTTCTGGGATCAGCTAGAAAATGAGACGATAAGAAATAGAATTCAGAACGAGTTGTTACCGCAAGCTCCAGAAGTTTCAAATGCAGTAAATGAGCAATTTCGTGGAGCTGATCACCCTATAATTTCGTTCGCACAATTGCAGTTTGAATGGGAAACGAAAGCCTGGTTCTCACATATAATTTGGGAAGATAGCCTTGCTGCTCAATTGCCCAAAACTCAAATTCTAAATGAATGGTTTCGTGTAATTAAAGAAGAAACGAAAAATAGACCACTGGATAGTGATGCGAAATTTTCTTGGTATCCATCAAACTCTTAAAAAATGAATACAGAGAGACAGGTTATGTTTCTAGATGATTTGTATTATTGAATAAGTATCAATAATACGTAATTCTTTTTCTATTGCCTGTTAGAATTCGTTATGTACTAAGCTACTTGTTTTCTAAACTAAAACTTATATTTCGAATTTTTAAATAGATTGTAATACATAAAAATTCAAAATATAAGTTGACACTATTTTTAATGTGTGATAAAAATGATAGTAATCAATTCGGAAAATAATATTTGGGCAATGAAAGGGTATAGTAGTGAATATCTCCCTATTTCAGAGAGCTGATGGTTGGTGTGAATCAGTATATAGATTATTCATGAAGTTCGTCCTGGAGCATCTTTCATAAATCTCGCATTATGAGGAAATGAAAGACGGTAGTTTATACCGTTATCAAATAAAGTGGTGAAGATTTTTTCACAACTAGGGTGGTACCGCGATATTTATCGTCCCTACGTATTTACGTAGGGACGTTTTTTATTTAGGTCCTAACTTTGGTGTGTCTTCATAACTAGGGTGGTACCGCGATATTTTATCGTCCCTACGTTTTTGCGTAGGGGCGTTTTTATTTAGGTGGTTTCTTAGTGTTCTTCACAACTAGGGTGGTACCGCGATATTTTTGTCGTCCCTACGTATTTACGTAGGGACGTTTTTTTATTAGGGAGGAAGTGAACGTATTAGAAAAGAGTATTGATAGAACAATATAAATACCGAATTGTAACAAAGAAAAAGAGATAGAGAGGAGATTAACAAATGAATTCACAGCAATGGACATCGAAATTAGGTTTCGTATTAGCTGCAGCAGGTTCGGCAATTGGTCTTGGGGCGATTTGGAAATTCCCATATATGGCCGGCATTGGAGGAGGCGGAGCGTTCTTCCTAATTTTCATCGGTTTCACATTATTAATTGGTTTACCGCTATTATTAGCTGAATTTGTTATTGGAAGAAGTACACAAAAAGAGGCTGTCGATGCATATAGAGAGATTGCTCCTAAAACGTTATGGCCTTGGTTAGGTAAATTAGGAATTGTAACATGTTTCATATTACTTTCTTTCTACAGTGTTGTAGGAGGCTGGATTTTATTATATTTATGGAATGCAATTACAGGTAGACTATGGGAAGGAAATGGAGCATACGAAGCTACGTTTGGTGAAATCATTTCCAATCCATATTTAGCAGTTGGATCACAGCTATTATTCATCCTTATTACTATTTTCATCGTAAGTAAAGGTGTACAAAATGGTGTTGAAAAAGTAAATAAATATTTCATGCCAGCATTATTCGTTTTATTCTTTGTATTAATCGTTCGTGCACTTACATTAGATGGTGCTGGAGAAGGCGTTCGTTTCTTCTTACAACCTGATTTCTCACATGTAACATCAGAAGTTATATTATACGCAATGGGGCAATCGTTCTTCTCATTATCTGTCGGGGTAGCCGTTATGGTAACGTATAGCTCATACTTACCGAAAGAAGAAAGCTTACCACGTTCAGCATTTTCTATCGTAGCCTTAACTCTTGTTATTACATTACTTGCAGGACTTGCAATTTTCCCAGTTGTGTTCGCATTTGGAATGGAACCATCTCAAGGGCCGGGACTATTATTTATCGTGTTGCCAGCTATTTTCAGTAAAATGGCGTTCGGAAAATTATTCTTCATTGTTTTCTTATTACTATTCTTCTTCGCTACGATTACATCAGCAATTTCGATGTTAGAAATTAGTGTTGCATCGTTAACATCAAAAGGTAAAGGGAAACGTGAAAAAATGGCCTTAATCGTAGGGTTATTAATCTTCGTTGTTGGGGTACCATCAGCATTATCATTCGGTATATTAAGTGATCTGAAGATTTTCGGAAAGACAGTCTTTGATTTAGCGGACTATGCAGTAAGTAATGTTTTAATGCCACTTGGTGTATTATTAGTTTCTATCTTTGTTCCTTTAAAAATGAAGAAAGATGTATTAATGAAAGAGCTAGGTGTAAGTAAAAATAAAGGTTATAAACTATTCGTATTATGGTTATTCTTACTTCGTTATATCGCACCAATTGCGATTATTATCGTATTCTTAAATGTACTTGGCATTATATAAAAAGAAAGGTAGCGTATCATACATAGATACGCTACCTTTTTATTTTGCTCTTTTTTGCAATTCATTTACTGTTACGAACTGATAGCCCTTCTTAGATAAAGAATCTAAAATACCTTCAATCGTTTTAAAATTTTCATTAGACTCATCATACATAGAATGCAGTAAAATGATAGAACCTGGTTTTACATTTTTATTAACATATTCAATTTTATCAGCTGCAGATTTATAAAAAGTATCGGGCTCAAGATCCCATATAATCGTTTCGATATTATTTTTATTTAAATAATAGGGTAGTCCAATTAATTTTTTTCCGTTAGGGGGCCTAAAATTAATTTCGTCTGTAAATCCTGTTTGGCGGATTAATGAATTCGTTTTTTTTATTTCATCTTTAATAAAAGAAGGTGTTTTGAAAACCATTCTTTTATGAGAATATGTATGGTTTCCAAGTTGGTGCCCAGATTGCGCGATAGCTTCTCCTAATGATAGATTTTTCTCTAATTCATTTCCAATTAAAAAGAAAGTAGCTTTAGCGTTGTATTTGTCTAGTAATGGTAATATTTGTTTTACATTGTTAGTAGGGCCATCATCAAAAGTTAAAGCGATCACTTTTTCATTTGTTTCTACGCGTTGTGTTAAATCTCCAAATAATTGAAAGCTTCTTGCGTTCATCAATTTGTATGTTCCGAATAATGCTGTGATAATAAAGAATAGTGTAACGATTGTAATGATAATTTTTTTCTTCATAATGTAACCTCACAATGATTTTTGATTTGATTAAAAAGTATTATATCAAACTAAGTAATTTCGTGCTTTAAGAAGGGTGTGGATGCAAGGAGAAGGAATTTATCATATAATAAAATGCAAAAGGTATATTAGGAGGTGTTTATATGGCGATTATAATTCAATTGCCAGACACTGCAACGTCTCATGCAAAGCCAAGTATGGAAATGGCGATACTTTGCGTGAGGTAGACAAGTAATATACAATCGCCTATATGAGCTCGTATCATTTTTTATATTTGGCTTTGCACCTTATTGAAATGAACCATAAAAAATAAGGGGCGAGCAGAAATGAAATACGTAAAAGCTAATGCTGTTTTACCAGAGAGTTTAATTACTGAAATTCAAAAGTATATACAAGGTGAAACAATTTACATTCCGAAACAAGAAACGAAACATTATAAATGGGGTACACGATCTGGCGGAAGAAAACAACTAGATGAAAGAAATAAAGCAATTAAAGAAGCGTTTAAAAGTGGGATTGCTATTCGTCAACTTGCAGAAGAATATTTTCTTTCTGGGGAAACGATTAAAAAGATTGTGTATTCAAAATGAGCATAAAAGAGTCTAGTTCAAATATTATTTTGAACTAGACTCTTTGTGCTTTGTATGTATTGGATATATAGGGTGTGAACGGGCATCATAATAGAAAAAATGTGCCGTTTTTTTATTAAATGGTACACAGAGCACTTGAAAAGTAGAAAGGTGAACATATATGAATCATATTGGACAAATAACGATAGAGCTTTTAGTTGGTTTTTTTGTTCTATTAATTGCTACAAAAATATTAGGGAAAACACAAATATCTCAGCTAACGCCATTTGATTTTATTTCTGCAATCGTCCTAGGTGAGCTCGTTGGAAATTCAATATATGATCCTAAAATTAAAGTATGGTCTATTTTATATTCAGTATTTGTTTGGGTAATTTTAATTTATACTATAGAAGTGATAACACAAAAAGTAAGAGGAACAAGAAGGTTTTTTGAAGGGTATCCTTCAATTATTATTCGTAACGGAAAGATTGATCGTGAACAATTAAGCGTAAATCATTTGGATATAAACCAATTACAACAAATGCTTAGGCAACAAAAAGATATATTTTCAATCCGAGAAGTTGAATATATGATATTGGAACCGAACGGAAACATAAGCGTTCTGAAAAAAAGTAAATACGAATCTCCTACTATAAATGATTTAAGTTTAAAACATAAGCCTGTATACTTACCAATTTCATTAATTAGTGATGGAAAAGTAGTTAAGGATAATTTGAGGGAAGCGGGATTTGATGAAGGATGGCTTTATAAACAAATAAAGCAAAAAGGAATTACTAAATTTGAAGACGTATTATATGCGGAATGGAAAACAGATGATGGCTTCTTTTGTCAGGAAATGCAGCGGTAGAGAATAAGTGATATATGTAATGTTTGTTTCTAAGTTATCTTTTACATATCAAAAAACGTAATCATTGTATACAATAAAACTAGATCAACAATTTGTATGGAGTGATAAAGATGGAAGCGTTTATTAGAAGTGATCAATATAATTTTATAAAATCACAAGCTTATATTTTAGCAAACGGGCATGCAACGGCAAATGATAGAGGTGTAATTCAAGCGTTAAAATCGCTTGCGATTGAAAAGATAATACATGTATTTGAGAATTTAACGGATGAACAGAAAGAGTTAATTGATACGGTATTAACAGTTCAAAATAGAGAAGATGCAGAATCATTTTTAATGAAAATAAATCCGTATGTAATTCCGTTTCAAGAAGTTACAGCACAAACATTAAAAAAATTATTTCCTAAAGCGAAAAAGTTAAAACTTCCTGATATGGAAGAAATGGATATGAAAGAAATATCTTATTTAAGCTGGATTGATAAGGGGTCAAGCAGGAAATTTATTATAGCGAAAAATGATAAAAATAAATTTGTTGGTCTGCAAGGAACGTTCCAAAGTTTAAATAAAAAAAGCATTTGTTCGTTATGTCATGGACATGAAGAAGTAGGAATGTTTTTAGTTGAAATTAAAGGCGATGTACCAGGAACTTTCGTTAAAAAGGGAAACTACATTTGCAAAGATGGTGTAGCTTGCAATCAGAATATGAAATCGCTAGATAAATTGAACGATTTTATTGAACGCTTGAAGAAATAACGAGAAAACCTCTAGTATTTAAACTGGAGGTTTTTATTTTTTGAAGAAGTAAAATAAGCTTTCTTTGTAAATGTAGATTTATAATGAAATTTGATAAAAATATCTATTATGATACAGTTGCTTATATGCAAGGAGGTAAAACATGGATTACCTTTTATCGAAAGAAAAAGTGAAGCGATGGCCCAAAGATATGATAGCGGCGGGGCGTTGTCATACAGTTGGCCTGAAATCGGATGGCACGGTAGTAGCGGTGGGCCGGAATAAAGAAGGGGAATGTAATGTAAGTGGCTGGCGAGATATTGAAGCAGTCGCAGTGGGCAATGTTCATATGGCAACGAACACGGGTAATGCTCATACAATCGGTCTTACATGTGACAGTACTGCGGTAGCAGTGGGTTGGAATAAGCATGAACAATGTGATGTAAACGATTGGCATAATATTGTAGCGGTTGCGGCAGGGTGGCGTCGTACTATTGGCCTGAAATCGGATGGCACGGTAGTAGCGGTGGGCCGAAATAAAGAAGGAGAATGCAATGTAAGCAGTTGGCAAGGTATTGTGGCAGTCACAGCGGGTGACTGGCATACAGTCGGTCTTAAATTGGACGGCACATTGACGACTGTGGGGAATAATCGATATGGTCAATGCAATGTAAGTAGCTGGCGAGGTATTGTAGCGGTCAAGGCTGGGTATCTTCATACTGTTGGTCTTAAACGAGACGGTACGGTGACAGCAGTGGGGAATGATAAACATAACCAGTGTGATGTAAGTGGCTGGCGAGATATTGTAGCAATAGCGGCTGGTACGAATCATACAATCGGACTTAAATCAAACGGTACCGTGGTGGCAGTGGGTTGGAATGAGTATGGTCAATGTAACGTAAGTGATTGGAGAGATATTGTAGCGATAGCGGCTGGTTGTGCACATACAGTCGGACTAAAATCAGACGGCACGGTGATAGCGGTAGGTAATAATGAATTTGGCCAATGCAATGTAGGTAGCTGGCGCGACATTCGGTTGCCTGGCAAATAGTCAATTTACAATAAATCATTAGTAATATTATTCTATTTTAGGAGTAATTATGGAATAGGATATGTAGAAAATAATTAAACTTAAATCTGCTGAATAAGAATCTCTTTTGAAAAGGGATTCTTATTATTTTTCATAAAATGAGGGTATAAATGGAATTTTTGAACAAATTTTATTTCAAAATTACAGTAGAAGATATAAATTAAAAAGTATAGAGGAGATAAAGGAATGCTTAAAAGGTTTTTACTTTCTTTACCGGATGTTTTACTTATATGTATCGTTCTCTACATAATGTACACAAATTCTTTTAGTTTTGGACAGATGCTAGTAATTTCCATTTCAATCGGAATTATTGGTGGTCTTGCTATTAGAATTTGTAAGGATGTATTCACGTATATAAGATGGACAATTAAACAAAGAAAAAATTGAATATGTTTAATAGTTATTAGGAGGGAATGAAATGACTAAGAAAAAGAATAGAGTGAAAAACGAGATAGTACTTTGGTCACTAACAGCAATTGTTCTATTAATTGTATGGTACTTTTATCAAAAATAAAAACGCATCGTACTCAAAAAGCACGATGCGTTTTTATTATTTTTTTTGCCAATTTTCTTTTATAAAGTCTTCACGACCAGATTCCTTTTGCTCAGTAGCATATTTCTCTGGATTCTTTTTATAGAAATGTTGGTGGTATTCCTCTGCTTCGTAAAAAGGTGTAGCAGGACGAATTTCAGTCACGATTGGATCTTTAAACATACCGCTTTCTGCAAGAGCTTGTTTTGATTTTTCAGCAAGCCCTTTTTGTGTTTCGTTATGATAAAAAATAGCGGTACGATAAGATGGACCACGGTCAAAAAATTGTCCGCCATCATCAGTTGGATCGATTTGTGGCCAATATAAGTCTAGTAATTTCTGATAAGGAAAAATAGAAGGATCGAATGTAATTTGAACAACTTCTAAATGTCCAGATGTTCCAGCTTTTACTTGTTCATATGTTGGGTTTTCTACATGACCTCCTGCATAGCCAGAAAGTACTTTATGAATACCAGGAAGTTCATCAAATGGTTTTACCATGCACCAAAAGCAACCGCCTGCGAAGGTTGCGAGTTCGTATGTTTTTTCGGACATTGCTGTAATCCTCCTAAATGTATATGTTTTATATAGTATTATATAAATTGTTTTATTGCGCAATAAAAAAGATTTGAAAATATATGTTTTTTATAAACAAGATCCTCCGCTCACATCAATTAATTGTCCAGTAACCCAGCGGCTATCTGGAGAAGCAAGGAATGCAGCAGTATCGGCAATGTCTTCTACTTCACCTAAGCGATTGAAAGCGGAAATAGTAGTAGCGTACTGCTTCATCATTGGGTCGCTCAAGAGTTCTGCGTTCATATCTGTTTTAATAAATCCTGGAAGTATTGTATTCACCGTTATTCCTCGTGCTCCAAGCTGTTTTGCTAGCGTAAAAGTCATTGTATTAATAGCGCCTTTCGTCATACTATATGCAACAAAATCAGGTAAAGAAATGCGGGTGGCAGCGGATGAAATATTAATAATTCGGCTATTGTCACGTAAACGTGGCAGTGCTTGTTGAATGATAAAGAATGGTGCTTTTGCATTTACTGAAAACATTCTATCAAAAAATTGTTCAGTCGTTTCTTCAATAAAAGCACCAGGACCAATGCCAGCATTGTTTATTAAAATATCAAATTGTGTTTCACCAGTGCGCTTTTGTAATTCAGTATCTAAAGCTTTATAAAGGTTTTCTACACCGTGTAAGGATTCTAAATTTGCGCCGATAGAAAAAGCTTGGCCACCATTTGATTGAATTTCATGAACAGTTTCTTCAGCGTCATCTTTTCGATTACCGTAATGAACAGCAACCAATGCACCGTCATTTGCTAAACGTTTAGCGATTGCTCGTCCAATTCCTCGGCTTGCTCCTGTAACTAACGCTACTTTCCCTTTTAACATAGTTTCCTCATCTCCTCATAAACTTTATAAGTTTTTCTTTATGTAGTAATGCAAACATACTTAAGTAATATATGAGTGTATGTAAGTAATGCATTCCAATTTTGATTTGAGAAAAAATAAATAGAATGAATTTTGATTTTTTTGAAAAAACATGTTGACAAGGAAAAGAACAACGTCCTATAATACGTGTAACAAATAAAAGTTAATTAAGAATTTTCTAACTTTATATGTTGTATATGCAAAGAAGAGGAAAGTAGATGATTATGATCGTTTCAGAGAGCTACTCCAAGGCTGTGAGGGTAGTAACAATCGAATCATTGAAGATCACCTCGGAGCATCGCTTGCGAAAGGGAAACTGAGTAGAGGGCGGCGGCATCGTCTCCGGTAAAAGGACGGAGGTCTGATTGGACCTACAAAGCTTATATTTCGTGAGAAGTATAAGGAAGCTGAGTGGTAACGCGAAACTCTCGCCTCAGCAATCAAAGCTACTAAATTGTAGTAGTTGATTGCTGAGGCGAGAGTTTTTATTTTTAAAAATAGAAGAAGAGAATGCGTAGAAGAGGAGAGTAAATGATAAAGATTGTTTCAGAGAGCTGCCCCGAGGCTGTGAGGGTGGTAACAATTCACTCATTGAAAATCACCTTGGAGCACTACTTTTGAAAACTAGTAAAAAGTAGCGGGGTTGTTCCCGATAGAAAAACAAAAGTCTAATTGGACTTGCAGAGCTTATATTTCGTGAGAAGTATAAGGAAGCTGAGTGGTACCACGATTCCCTCGTCTCAGCAATGGATTGCTACAAGTATGTAAGTAATCGATTGTTGAGACGAGTATATTTTTAAGGTTTATATACTGAATATTCTGTTAAAAATACTCATCTCAGCAATCGATGTAGAAATAGATTGCAAAAAATAGAGAAAAAAAGAGGAGCGATGTGAGATGGGAAACCAGTACATTTACATGAATGGGGAATTTGTAGAAAAAGAAAAGGCAGTTGTTTCAGTATATGATCACGGTTTTTTATACGGAGACGGTGTATTTGAAGGGATTCGTAGTTACGGAGGAAATGTATTTTGTTTAAAAGAACATGTGAAACGATTGTATGAATCAGCGAAATCTATTTTACTAACAATTCCAATGACGGTAGAAGAAATGGAAGAAGCAGTTTTACATACACTCCAAAAAAACGAATATACTGATGCTTACATTCGCTTAATTGTCTCAAGAGGAAAAGGTGACTTAGGGCTCGATCCGAGAAGTTGTGTGAAGCCGAGCGTAATTATCATTGCAGAACAATTAAAGTTATTCCCACAAGAATTTTATGATAATGGGCTAAGCGTTGTATCTGTTGCATCAAGACGTAATAAGCCAGATGCGTTAGATCCACGTATTAAGTCAATGAATTATTTAAATAACGTACTTGTAAAAATCGAAGCAGCACAAGCAGGAGTGTTAGAGGCTCTTATGTTAAATCAACAAGGATATGTTTGTGAAGGTTCTGGTGATAATGTTTTCGTTGTGAAAGATGGAAAAGTATTAACCCCGCCATCCTATTTAGGAGCATTAGAAGGTATTACGAGAAATAGTGTTATCGAGCTATGTAAGCGACTGAGTATTCCGTGTGAGGAAAGACCGTTCACTCGCCATGATGTATATGTAGCGGATGAAGTATTTTTAACAGGAACAGCAGCGGAGTTAATTCCAGTTGTAAAAGTTGATTCCAGAGAAATTGGAGATGGGAAACCAGGAAGTGTAACGAAACAATTGACCGAAGAATTTAAAAAATTAACGAGAGAAAGAGGAGTACGTGTTCCCGGGCTGACGGAAAGCTTAGCGTAAATAAGGAGAGGAGTTAATGGAAATGAAGCAGCAGTATACAGCGTATGAGAAATTACAGTATGAAGAAATGACAGGCGCTGGGCATGTGATTCAATGTTTAAAGAGATTAGGTGTAACGACCGTTTTCGGCTATCCGGGCGGAGCAATCTTGCCAATATACGATGCTTTATACGAAAGTGGTTTGAAACATGTTTTAACTCGTCATGAACAAGCTGCCATTCATGCGGCTGAAGGATATGCGAGAGCTTCTGGAAAGGTCGGGGTAGTCTTTGCTACCTCTGGCCCAGGGGCGACAAATTTAGTTACGGGTTTAGCAGACGCTTATATGGATTCGATTCCTTTAGTTGTCATTACCGGGCAAGTTGCAACGCCTTTAATTGGTAAAGATGGATTTCAAGAAGCGGATGTTGTCGGAATTACAGTACCTGTTACGAAGCATAATTACCAGGTTCGTGATGTGAATCATGTATCACGAATTGTGCAAGAAGCTTTTTATATCGCCAAAAGCGGGCGCCCGGGACCAGTATTAATTGATATTCCAAAAGATGTTCAAAATGCAAAAGTCACCAGTTTCTTTAATGAAGAAGTTGATATTCCGGGGTACAAACCAGAACTTGTACCAGACAGCATGAAACTTAGAGAGGTGGCTAAAGCAATTTCAAAATCTAAGCGTCCACTTCTTTATATTGGAGGAGGTGTCATTCATTCAGGTGGATCCGATGAACTCTTCGAATTCGCAAGGGAGAACCGTATTCCAGTCGTTTCAACTTTAATGGGACTTGGTGCATATCCACCGGATGATCCATTGTTTCTAGGGATGCTTGGTATGCATGGGACATACGCTGCTAATATGGCGGTAACAGAATGTGATTTACTACTTGCATTAGGTGTTCGCTTCGATGATCGTGTAACAGGAAAATTAGAACTTTTTTCTCCGCACTCGAAAAAAGTACATATTGATATTGATTCTTCTGAGTTTCATAAAAATGTAACTGTAGAACATCCGATTGTTGGTGATGTAAAAAAAGCGTTACACATGCTGTTACATATGTCTATTTATACACAAACAGACGAATGGCTTCAGAAAGTAAAGACATGGAAAGAAGAATATCCACTTTCTTATAAGCAAAAAGAATCTGAGTTAAAACCACAGCATGTGATCAACTTAGTAAGTGAATTAACGAATGGTGAAGCGATTGTCACAACAGAAGTAGGTCAGCATCAAATGTGGGCTGCTCACTTCTATAAAGCAAGAAAACCTCGGACGTTCCTTACCTCTGGAGGATTAGGAACAATGGGGTTTGGTTTTCCAGCGGCAATTGGTGCTCAGCTAGCTAAAAAAGAAGAACTTGTCATTTGTATTGCAGGTGACGCTTCTTTTCAAATGAACATTCAAGAACTACAAACAATTGCTGAAAATAACATCCCTGTAAAAGTATTTATCATAAATAACAAATTTTTAGGGATGGTAAGGCAATGGCAAGAAATGTTTTATGAAAATCGTTTATCAGAATCAAAAATTGGATCACCAGATTTTGTGAAAGTAGCAGAAGCTTATGGAGTAAAGGGATTAAGAGCAACAAATTCAACCGAGGCAAAACAAGTGATGTTAGAAGCATTTGCTCATGAAGGTCCTGTCGTAGTTGATTTTTGTGTAGAAGAAGGTGAAAACGTATTTCCGATGGTTCCGCCAAACAAAGGGAATAACGAAATGATTATGAAGAGGTGGGAAGAATGAGTCATACTTTTTCACTCGTTATTCATAACGAGCCAAGCGTCTTATTACGTATAAGTGGGATTTTTGCTCGGCGTGGTTATTATATTTCTTCTTTACATTTAAAAGAAAGAGATACTAGTGGTGTTTCTGAAATGAAACTCACAGCAGTTTGTACTGAAAATGAAGCGACATTACTTGTTAGTCAGTTGAAAAAATTAATTGATGTTCTGCAAGTAAATAAATTATAAGGAGTGTATGGAATATGAAAACATATTATGAAAAAGATGCAAATGTAGAGTTATTACAAGGAAAAACTGTTGCAGTAGTTGGTTATGGATCACAAGGTCATGCGCAAGCACAAAATTTACGTGATTCTGGTGTAGAGGTTGTAGTTGGTGTTCGTCCTGGTAAGTCGTATGAAGTAGCGAAAGCGGATGGATTTGAAGTAATGTCTGTTTCAGAAGCGGTTCGAACCGCACAAGTTGTACAAATGTTATTGCCAGATGAACAGCAAGCTCATGTGTATAAAGCAGAGGTAGAAGAGAATCTTCGTGAAGGACAAATGTTACTTTTCTCACATGGATTTAACATTCACTTCGGACAAATTAATCCGCCAAGTTACGTAGATGTAGCGATGGTCGCACCAAAAAGTCCAGGACATCTCGTTCGCCGTGTATTCCAAGAAGGAAATGGTGTTCCGGCATTAGTCGCAGTACATCAAGATGCTACGGGCACGGCATTAAGCGTAGCACTTGCGTATGCAAAAGGTGTAGGTTGTACACGTGCAGGTGTAATTGAAACGACATTCCAAGAAGAAACAGAAACAGATTTATTCGGAGAGCAAGCTGTACTTTGTGGCGGGGTAACTGCACTTGTGAAAGCTGGTTTTGAAACATTAACAGAAGGCGGATATCGTCCTGAAATTGCATACTTTGAATGTTTGCATGAATTAAAGCTAATTGTTGACTTAATGTACGAAGGTGGATTAACGACTATGCGCCATTCTATTTCAGATACGGCAGAGTTTGGAGATTATGTAACAGGATCGAGAATTGTTACAGATGAAACGAAGAAGGAAATGAAGCGTGTTCTTACAGAAATTCAGCAAGGTGAATTTGCGAAGAAATGGATTTTAGAAAATCAAGCAGGGCGTCCGACGTATAATGCAATGAAAAAAGCAGAGCAAAATCATCAATTAGAAAAAGTAGGAGCAGAGCTTCGTGAAATGATGAGCTGGATTCATGCACCGAAAGAATTAGTAAAGAAATAGAGTAAGAGAGTATAAATGAAAAATATGTAAGAGGGGATTTGACAAGATGAGAAGTGACATGATTAAAAAAGGTTTTGATAAAGCGCCGCACCGTAGTTTATTAAAAGCAACTGGTTTGAAAGATGAAGATTTTGATAAACCTTTCATAGCAATTTGTAATTCTTTTATTGAAATTATTCCAGGGCATAAACACTTGAACGAGTTTGGGAAACTTGTAAAAGAAGCCGTTCGCGCGGCAGGTATGGTACCATTCGAATTCAATACAATTGGAGTTGACGATGGTATTGCGATGGGACATATCGGTATGCGTTATTCTCTGCCGAGTCGTGAAATTATTGCAGATTCAGTAGAAACGGTTGTAAATGCACACTGGTTTGACGGCATGATTTGTATCCCAAACTGTGACAAAATTACACCAGGTATGATGATGGCTGCACTTCGTATTAACATTCCGACTGTGTTTGTTTCAGGCGGTCCGATGGCGGCTGGAAAAACGTCAAAAGGAGAAGTTGTTGATTTAAGCTCTGTTTTTGAAGGGGTAGGAGCTTATCAATCTGGGAAAATTTCAGAAGAAGAATTAAAAGATATTGAAGATCATGGCTGTCCATCTTGTGGCTCTTGTTCGGGTATGTTTACCGCGAACTCTATGAATTGTTTATGTGAAGTGTTAGGTTTAGCTCTTCCTGGTAACGGGAGTATTTTAGCAATTGATCCAAGACGCGAAGAGTTAATTAAACAAGCAGCAGAGAAATTGAAAATTTTAATTGAAAGAGATATTAAGCCGCGTGATATTGTAACAGAAGAAGCAATTGACGATGCTTTTGCACTTGATATGGCGATGGGTGGATCAACGAATACAGTATTACATACGCTAGCACTCGCACAAGAGGCAGGACTAGATTATGATATGAATCGTATTGATGCAGTTTCAAGACGTGTACCCCATTTATGTAAAGTAAGTCCAGCCTCAAATTGGCATATGGAAGATATTGATCGTGCGGGCGGGATTAGTGCAATTTTGAAAGAGATGAGCCGGAAAGAAGGAGTACTTCATCTTGATCGAATAACTGCTACTGGGCAAACATTAAGAGAAAATATTGCTGAGGCAGAGATTAAAGATAAGGAAGTTATTCACTCTCTCGAAAACCCTCATAGTGAGGAAGGAGGATTGCGTATATTAAAAGGCAACCTTGCGAAAGATGGAGCAGTTATTAAAAGCGGTGCAACAGAGGTAAAGCGTTTTGAAGGACCTTGTGTTATTTTTAATTCACAAGATGAGGCACTTGCTGGCATTATGCTTGGGAAAGTGAAAAAAGGAGATGTAGTTGTCATTCGTTATGAAGGACCAAGAGGTGGCCCTGGTATGCCAGAAATGTTAGCACCAACATCAGCAATTGCTGGAATGGGATTAGGTGCTGAGGTTGCATTATTAACGGATGGACGTTTTTCTGGAGCTTCACGTGGAATTTCAGTAGGACATATTTCACCAGAAGCAGCAGCGGGCGGGATGATTGCACTTCTTGAACAAGGGGATATTGTATGTATTGATGTTGAAGAACGCTTGCTAGAAGTAAGGGTGAGTGATGAGGAATTAGAAAAGCGTAAAAAAGAATGGAAACGACCAGAACCGAAAGTGAAAACTGGCTGGCTTGGACGTTATGCACAAATGGTAACATCGGCGAATACAGGGGCTGTTCTGAAAATCCCGAATTTTGATTGAGCCAATTTAAAAGAGATAAGGATGATATATAATGGTGCAAAAGATAAAGGAGAGAGTGAAAATTGAAGATATCTTAATGGCCCATAATTGCATGAAAGATATCGTTATTAAAACACCGTTACAACGTGATACAGTTTTATCTGAGAAATATGATTGTGACGTTTATGTAAAACGAGAAGACTTACAATTAATTCGCTCTTTCAAAATTCGTGGTGCATACAATTTGATTCAAAGTTTACCGAAAGAAAAGTTACAAAACGGTGTTGTTTGTGCAAGTGCTGGTAATCATGCGCAAGGAGTTGCTTATACGTGTAATTTATTGAAGATTACGTCAAAAATATTTATGCCCACAACAACACCGAAACAAAAAGTATCACAAGTACAATTTTTCGGTGGTGATTTCGCAGAGATTGTATTAGTTGGTGATACATTCGATAGCTCTTTCCAAGAAGCACAGTGTTATTGTGAAGAAAATAGAATGACATTTGTTCATCCGTTTGATGATCCGTATGTAGTTGCTGGTCAAGGGACAGTGGCAGTTGAAATTATGCATGATATGGAGAAACCGGTTGATTATATCTTTACAGCAATCGGTGGTGGTGGATTAGCATCAGGAGTTGGAACATATGTAAAAGGTGTTAGTCCTACTACAAAGGTTATTGGTGTAGAGCCAATGGGAGCTGCATCTATGAAAGAGGCTTTTCTTCAAAATGAAAATGTGGCATTGGATAAAATAGATAGCTTTGTTGATGGGGCAGCTGTTAAAAAAGTAGGAAAGTTAACATTTGAAACTTGTAAAGATGTAATTGATGATATTGTTTTAGTACCAGAGGGGAAAGTTTGTACGACGATTTTAGAACTGTATAAGAAAAATGCGATTGTAGCTGAACCGGCTGGTGCACTCTCTATTGCAGCACTTGATTTATACAGGGATGAAATAAAAGGTAAAACAGTTGTATGTACGCTAAGTGGTGGAAATAATGATATTGATAGAATGCAAGAAATGAAAGAGCGTTCGCTCATTTATGAAGGACTGAAACATTACTTTATCATTGAATTTCCGCAACGTTCAGGTGCGCTAAGAGAATTTCTTGATAAAGGATTAGGACCAGAAGATGACATTACGCGCTTTGAGTATATTAAGAAACATAATAAAGAAAATGGTCCAGCATTAGTCGGCGTAGAATTAAAACATAAAGAAGATTATGAGCAATTAATTACTCGCTTTAAAGAAAATAATATTCAATTTATGGAACTTAATAAAAACCCAGTTTTGTTTGATTTGCTTATTTAATAGAAGGAAAGAGTTAGAATGTAAATAAAAAAGATAGATACAAGCGAGGAAATATAGTGCTTGTTCTATCTTTTTTATAGTTAAACTAGGTACTCATTAAATTCAAGAAGAATAAAGCTAGCTAACCAAAAAAATATCGCAATGCGAATAATTACATACATTGTAAATTCAAAGGGAGTAAGATTTCTCTCTCGCTTTATTTTTTTAAATAGTCTCACAGAATAAAAGGAACATAAAAGTAGGATTGCTATAGACATTTTATAAACGTTCTCTAACAAACTTACATTTTCTAATAAGTCTTTCAGCATGTTTATCACCTATTCTGTAAAGTATATTACAGAGAAATAGATCTTGAGCTGTCTAGTTTCGTTTGTTTTTTATTTTCCCTGTATCATCAATTTCTACATCAGTTGAAATTGTTTGTAAATATTGAAGAGCTTTTTTCTTTTCTCCCTCATTTACAGGGGAAACTTGGTTGTTGCGAATGATATAAGGATTGAATGACATTTGGACATCCTTTCCTTTAAAAGTTAAAGTTAATACGCCAGTTTCAGCGCTTTTCCCATTCACATAACTCGGGAATAAAAAGTTACCTAATGAGTAAGCGATAGGAACTTTATTATAATACTCAAACCCTTGTAACCAATGTGGATGGCTTCCGACAATTGCGTTAGCTCCTGCTTCAACCATTTTAGGTACATATTGCTTTTGGTATTCTACCGGACGATTTGATTTTTCAACGCCCCAATGCATATAGACGATTAAATAGTCTGCATCTTGTTTTTGTTCTTTAATTGTTTTTGTTACAAGATTTAAATCATAGCCATTCGCAACGCCAGGTTTATTCTCACCAGCTACCCAATTAGAATCAGGCATAAATCGAACGAAGGAAAGAAATTTAAACTTTTTCCCTTTTACGGTCATTTCTCGTGCTGTATATGCATCTTTCGCATTTTTTCCGGCTCCAATGTAAGGGAACTTTAATTTTTCTACGTGAGAAATCGTATCTAATAATCCATCTTGCCCATAATCAAGTGTGTGGTTATTCCCAATATTTACGATGTCATATCCAGTGTTTTTAATAGCTTGTAGTGTAGATGGATCACTTTTAATCCAAAACAGTTGCCCAGGTGCTTTCTTTTCTTTCGTTGTAAATGCCGACTCTAAATTCACAAAAGAAATATCAGCTTTTTTTATTTCTTCTTTTACATGTTGGAATGGGTAATCAGCCCCATTTTTTTCGATTATAGGACGTAATTGCCAATCGAACATTGTATCACCAGAGAAGGTGAGTGTGATTTCTTGGTCTTCTATTTTCTTTTCGCTTTTTGAAGCGGTTTTACTAGATTTGTTTTGCAAATCGGGTTTGTCTTTTGCTTTTGAAATAAAAGAGTAATTGATTAATAAAACAATCGGTGTAATGAAAAAGGCTATTAACAAAAATCGTTTTAGTAAAGTTTTCATATATACCTTCCCTTTTAATATTATCCCGCAATTAAATTAACACTGAATCTATTAAAGGTAATTAAAGTTACAAAAAATAGCGGGTTATGTAGTGGAAAACATTTGTTAATATTCTCAATATTAAGTTAACATATAGATAACCTGTAAATCAATGTATAAACCAAAATATAGAAATAAAGAATTCGAAGGGTGAAGAATGAGAAATGGTTATATTAGGAGCAGTTGTAAATGGGATTTGTATTATATTTGGTACTTTACTTGGTAAATTATTTAGTAGGATTCCAGAAAGTATGAAAGGGACGATAATGCACGCAATCGGTTTAGCGGTTACTGTGCTTGGGCTTCAAATGGCATTAAAAAGTGAAAACTTTCTTGTTGTCATACTGAGTTTAGTGATTGGTACGGTAATTGGAGAATGGTTACAATTAGAAGAAAAGTTAAAACATTTAGGGGATTGGCTAGAAAATAAAGTTGGATCGAAAGGGAAAGGTAGCATATCAGAAGGTTTTGTAACAGCTACTTTAATTTTTGCAATTGGCGCGATGGGGATACTTGGTGCACTTGACAGTGGGATTCGCGGAAATCATGATATTTTATTTACAAAGGCGATTATCGATGGATTTATTTCTATTATATTAACGACAACTCTAGGAATTGGCGTAGTATTTTCGGCGATTCCAGTTGTTTTATATGAAGGTGGTATTGCAGTTTTTGCAACACAAATTAATAGTTTTGTCCCGAAAGAATTAATGAACCAATTTATAGTGGAGATGACGGCTACGGGCGGCATTATGATATCTGCTATTGGATTGAACTTGCTTAGTATTATTAAAATCAAGGTGGCAAATTTACTTCCAGGTATATTGGTAGTGGGTGTAATTGTTTCAATTATTTATGGTTACGGTTTAATGGATTATTAACCAACTTCATTTAGTGGGAGTTGGTTTTATTATGAAAAAAATGTGGGATTGTAGTGATTTTCACTAGAAAATAGCGGGTTTTGTAGTAAATCTTACATATAAAGCAAATTACTAAACTTTTTACAAGAAAGGGTGTAGAATGGGTATCTAAAGAAAGAAGGTGTGAAAATGGCCAGCTGGAAACGGAATTTAATGATTTGTTGGCTAGGTTGTTTTACCACTGCAGCCGGTATGAGTTTAGTAATTCCTTTCTTATCTTTTTATATTGAGGAATTAGGAGTAACTGGCACTTCAAGCATTGCACAGTGGTCGGGACTTGCATTTGGTGTAACATTTTTAATGGGTGCGATCGTATCACCAATATGGGGGAAGCTTGGTGATATACATGGACGGAAATTGATGCTTATTCGTGCTAGCCTTGGTATGGCGATTATTATGACGCTTATGGGATTTGTAACGGATGTGTATCAACTAGTCGCACTAAGATTTTTAATGGGAGCAGTATCTGGTTTCCTTTCAACAGCGATGACATTTATTGCAGCAGAAACTCCGAAAGAACATTCAGGTTGGGCGATTTCCACAATTTCAACTGGTGGTGTGAGCGGTTCGTTACTTGGCCCGTTACTTGGAGGTTATTTGTCTGAGTTAATTGGAATGCGTCATGTCTTTCTTGTTACAGGAGCTTTTTTATTCCTTTCCTTTCTCATCGTTTTTTTCTTCCTGCATGAAGAAAATCACTCTGCTCAAGCAAAAAAAACACAGCCGAAAAAAGTATGGACGATGGTCCCAGCGAAGCATTTAATTATTAGTTTATTTGTAACAACATTTATTATTCAACTTGCTAATATGTCAGTTCAACCAATTGTTACATTGTACGTGAAAAATTTAGTAGGTCCTCATACTGCACATATTGAAACAATTGCGGGTGCAGTTATGTCAGCGACAGGATTAGCAGTTATTTTGGCAGCACCAAGACTAGGAAGATTATCAGATCATATCGGTCCTCAAAAAACGTTAGTTGTAGCGTTATTTGCAGCAGGAATTATTTTTATCCCGCAAGCATTTGTAACCTCAGCTTGGCAACTATTAATTCTTCGATTTTTATTAGGTATCGCAAAAGCAGGATTATTGCCTTCCGTACAAACTCTACTAAAACAACATACACCAACCCATGTTACGGGACGAATATTTGGATATAATCAGTCGTTTCAGTTTTTAGGAAATATGATTGGGCCAGTGCTCGGGGGACAAATTGCAGCGCATGCAGGCTTCCAATATGTTTTCCTCTCTACATCATCACTATTATTTATTGCGTGTATTTGGGTTTATTTTCATAATAAGAACGAAGAAGTATCAGAGAAACAACGTTTGGAAGTTAGTTAACTAAGTGAATGAAAAAGAAAAAGGATGAAGCAACATGTACTTCATCCTTTTTCTTTAAAATCGAAGACAGAGATAACTTAATGTACCAAGCTCATAACTACGGTGAATGACTTCACCGCTATTCTCGCCACTTCCCATTGCAATAAACAAAGGAACAAAATGCTCTGCTCTTGGTACTGCTAATTGTGCATGAGGAGCATTATTCTCCCAATTAAACAATGCATCTTTATCGTTATTCTGCATATGTTTAATAATCCAATCATCAAATTCAATTGCCCATTTTTCAGGAGTAGTTTGATTCCATTTCAGTGCTCGTAAATTATGAATGGTAACGCCACTACCGATTACTAAAATATCTTCTTGTCCGAGTCCTTTAAGTGCTTCTCCAATTTCAAATTGTTCTTTTGCAGAAAGGAATGGATTTACTGATATTTGCACGACAGGAATATTTGCTTCTGGATACATGCGGTACAGGAGTGTCCATGAACCATGATCTAAACCTCTCGTCATATTATGATGGACTGGAATACCTTTGTTTCTAAATTTTGTTTCTAACATAGATGCAATGCTAGAAGAGCCTTTCGCACGATATTTGATTTCGTATAACTCAGGGGGGAAACCTCCAAAATCATAAATTGTTTCATACTCGTTATCTGATGAGGAAATCGTTAATACTTCACTTTCCCAGTGAGCAGTGAAAATAACAATTGCTTTCGGTTTATATGTTTCTCCAAGTGTTTTTAAAAATCGTGTATAGTCTGTATCTTGAATAGCGAGCATAGGCGAACCATGTGCTAAAAATAGTGATGGCATCATAATAGTAGAAACCTCCTAAAAATTATATAATTACTTTATGTAAGTAACTATATAATTTTATTTTTGGTTCGTCAAGAGATTAGTTTGAAAGCAAGTCTGAAAAATACATCATTTGTCATAATGAAAGCAATTACATATAATATAAAATAAGAAAAGTGAATGGATATTCATTTTTCTTAAAGGTATACATAATAAATTTGGGGGCTGACGAAATGAATGTACAGGAAAGTTTCGTTACGGCATTGGATGGATCGGAAATTTATTTGCGTAAATGGTTACCAGAAGGAGATCCGAAAGGAATTATTCAGATTGCACATGGCATGACAGAGCATGCAGGGGTGTATACAGAATTTGTAGATGCTTTATTGGAAGCAGGTTATGGTGTTTATGCGCATGATCATAAAGGACATGGGAAAACAGTAAAAAAAGAAGAAGATTATGGTCATTTTGAACCAAATATAGGGTGGAATCAAGTTGTATCGGATGTTATCTTTGTTTCAGAAAGGATAAAAGAAGAACAGTCAAGTCCTTTGTTTTTACTTGGACATAGTATGGGTTCTTTTTTATCAAGACGTGCTGTACAACTTAGGGGTGAACTATATGATGGATTTCTAATTTCAGGAACAGGTGGAAATCCAGGGCTTTTAGGAGCTATTGGTCATAAAGTAGCAACAATCGAAATGAAATTGCGCGGGGCAAAAACGAAAAGTCCAATGTTAAACTTTTTATCTTTCGGAAACTTCAATTCGAACTTTAAGCCAAATCGTACAAAATTTGATTGGTTATCTTCAGATAATAATCAAGTTGATAAATATATTGCGGATCCGTTATGTGGTTTCATTTGTACGACGAGTTTTTACCGAGAATTATTTTCTGGAGTATTAGAAGTAAATAAACTAGAAGAATACAAGAAGACGCCAAAGAATCTTCCAATACATATATTCTCTGGTGATCGTGATCCTGTTGGCGATATGGGGAAAGGTGTAAAAGAAGTATATGAAAACTATAAAAAATGTGGTGTGAAAGACGTGACACTACGTTTATATGAAAATGGTAGACATGAAATGTTTCATGAAGTAAATAAGGATGAAGTATTTAAAGATTTAATTTCGTGGTTAGATGCGCATAATAAATGAGAAAGATAATCCCAAACTGTTTGTAGTTTGGGATTATTTATTATACAGAAATAGGGGCAATAAATTCTTAAATTCACTTTACTTAATAAAAAATAAATCTTATTCTATAGTCGTTAAAAAAATAAAGAAATATTGTATGAGAGGAAACCTCACTTTTCTGAAGTGAGGTTTTTTGTAGTAACGAAGTAATAGTGAATAAAACTAATTTTAAAAGTAACTTAAAATCAAACTTTTTATAAAGCAACAGATGCCTGTTCATAATAGTAGTATAATAGTGAATGAGGTGTTAATAGAATGGAAGATAGAACGTTAGGTTTATTACTAGATGTTGTTGGTGAATTATTTTCAGATGAAATTTCAATTGCTGTTTCGAATACGAAAGAATATATTTACTATCGGCCAAGTAAACGAATTGATTTAAAGATTAGTGTCGGGGATCCTATAAAGGAAGGAACGATTGCTCATAAATCGATGGTGATGAATCAAAAAACATCTGAGTTTATTAATCGGGATGTTTTTGGTATTCCTTATCATGGAATGGCTGTACCATTTTCAAACAATGGAAAGCTTGAAGGGTGCGTAACGGCAATTTATCCAGCTTTAACGGATGGAAAGTCAGTCGTTACTTTAAAAACAACAGACGGCTGGATTCCGGTTCCTTTTTCAAAGGTTATGTATTTAGAGGCTAAAGATAAAAAGACGTATGTGAATTCAGAAGAGTTATCAGGAACACATAAATACTCTCTACAAGAATTCGAATACTTGCTTCCGAAAGATTCATTTATTAGATGTCACCGTTCGTTTATTGTAAATGTTAATCATATTAAAGCGATTTATCCTGATACCCATTCTACTTTTGTACTTTCGATGGATAATGGTGAGAGGGTACCAGTTAGTCAATCATACGCTAGTTATTTCCGTAAGCTTCTAGGATTCTAAATTTTTCTGCTTTAGAACCTAGATTTGCTGTTCTGTCTGAATTTTCGGCATTGTATACTAAAATCCCTATTTTGATAGTGTTAATGTGTAAAATAATTATGAATATTCAATGAGAGAGGGATTACATATGGAGAACAATTTAGATAGAATCAGAGATCAACGCCTAAAAGATCGGGTAGTTACACCTGAAGAAGCAGCTTCCTGGATTCAAAGTGGAATGACTTTAGGCTTAAGTGGGTTTACACGTGCAGGTGATGTGAAAGCAGTCCCATTTGCGCTTGTAAACCGAGTTAAGAATGATGAATCTTTTAAAGTAAATGTTTATACTGGGGCTTCTTTAGGCTCGGATGTAGACAAATTATTTGCTGAGGCAGGAATTTTAGGGAAACGATTGCCTTTCCAAGCTGATGCGACAATGCGAAAAGGAATTAATAACGGAGACTTTTTATTTGTAGATCAGCACTTATCTCATACAGCAGAGTTACTTCGTGCTGACGTTCTAGATATAGATTTCGCTATTTTGGAAGCGGTTGCGATTACAGAGGACGGAATGATTATTCCAACCACTTCAATTGGAAATTCCTTAGCGTTTTCCTTAAATGCTAAGTCTATTATTATTGAAATGAATATGGCTCAATCCGCGCAATTAGAGGGGCTACATGATCTATATGAACCAGGTAAACAAGGAGAGAGGCTTCCAATTCCGCTTGTGAAAACGGATGACCGAATTGGAACAATCGGTATTCCAATTGATCCTGAAAAAGTAAAGGGAATTGTGTTTACGAATCAATTGGATTCGCCATCGACAATTGTTCCTCCGGATGAAGAAACTGTTATTATGGCACAGCATTTAATCGAATTCCTTCGAGAAGAAGTCAAAGTAGGCCGATTAACAAATCGTTTAGCGCCGTTACAATCAGGAATTGGTTCAGTTGCTAACGCAGTATTGCACGGAATGTTAGGTTCAGAATTTGAAGATTTAGAAGTATATTCCGAGGTTTTACAAGATGCAGTTTTTGATCTTATGGATGCTGGAAAAGTCAATTTTGCTTCTTGTTGTTCTATAACGCTTTCTGAAGAGAAAATGCAACAAGTATTTTCTAACTTTGAAAAGTATCGTGACAAATTAATGATGCGTCCACAAGAGATTTCCAATCATCCTGAAATCATTCGTCGCCTTGGATTAATCTCAATTAATACTGCTTTAGAATTGGATATATATGGTAATGTTAACTCTACTCACGTTTTAGGTACAAAAATGATGAATGGTATTGGTGGGTCTGGTGATTTTGCAAGAAATGCCCGCCTAGCTATCTTTGTTACTAAATCGATTGCGAAGGGTGGGAACATTTCAAGCATCGTTCCTTTCGTTTCACATGTAGATCATACAGAACATGATGTAGATGTTATCGTCACTGAACAGGGGTATGCTGACTTAAGAGGGCTTGCGCCAAGAGAAAGAGTGGAACTTATTATTGAGAATTGCGCACATCCAATGTATCGTGATCAACTACGTGCTTATTACGAAGAAGCAAAAACAAGAGGTGGACAAACTCCTCATATTTTAGAAAAAGCTTTTTCTTGGCATACGAATTATGCTAAAAATGGAACAATGCTTGAAGCGGTAGTAGAAACTGTATAGGTTTGTATCGTACGAAATAGTAAAACGAATGAGTGAGTTTGAAGATTAAATTTTAGAAAAAGAGAACGCCAACTTTTAGGGATGGCGTTCTTTTTCTTTAAAAAATTTGTTGAAAATCGTACTGATTATAATAAAGAATTATAAAAGTAAGCTCTAATTTATGAAAATAAAAGGTTTTTTGAAGTGCTTTCCGAATCAATTTAGTAGTTTACATATCGAAAGTGAGGAGAAAGAATCATGAAGATAAGAGAAGCGTTATTAAGTGAAGCAAATGAATTAAGTGAACTCGCACTACAATCAAAAGCAACGTGGAATTATAGTGAAGAATTCATACTTGCTTGTAAGGAAGATTTAACAATTACAGAAGAATACATAAAAAATAATTTTGTATATGTTTTAGAAAACGATAATGCGAAGATTGGTTTTTTCTCATTTTTACGTAATGATAAAGTTCTCGATTTCTTGTACATTCATCCTGATTACAAAGGAAAAGGTTACGGGAAAATACTTTGGGAGTATGTAATAGAAAAAGCAAATGAACTAGGATTAAAAAGTTTTACAATTGATAGTGATCCGAATGCAAAAGGATATTACTTGAAAATGGGAGCACAGTTAATAGGAGAGATACCATCAACTGTCTTTAAGGGTCGTTTACTGCCTCTTTTGAAATATGATGTGTAAAACTATTAATAGTAGGGGAAGATTAGAATGGATGATGTAAAGGAAAAAAGAATATATGAAGCACTAATAAAATCGTGGTCAATTGAAACAAGTTCAAAGTGGACAATTGAAAATCCAGCAAAGGGACAATGTGGTGTTACAGCTCTTGTCGTTCAAGACATATACAGAGGAGAAATTAAAAAGACAAAAGTAAGAGAGGTATGGCACTTTTATAACTTTATAGATGGGCAGAGATTTGATTTTACAGAGACTCAATTCAATGGGAAATTGAATTATATGGATGAAAAGTCAAATCGGGAAGAAGCATTTGCAGATACAAATGAAAAGCAATATAACATTTTGAAGGAAAAAATAACGAAAGAATTCAAATTATCTTTTGACTCTTAATCTTTAATAAGTTACTATAATGGTGGTAACTTATTAAAGGGAACTTCATAGAGTTGAAAGGGGAAATACTTTTGAAAACAACTTATGTAAACGCTACAATCGTAACGATGAATGAACAAAACGAAGTGATAGAAAATGGATATATCATTGTAGAAAATGATCAAATTATAGATGTAAAGAGCGGAGAATTCGCTAATGATTTTGAAGTAGATGAAGTAATTGACATGAAAGGAAAGTGGGTTTTACCAGGGCTTGTAAACACACATACACACGTTGTAATGAGTCTCTTAAGAGGTATTGGCGATGATATGTTATTACAACCATGGCTGGAGACGAGAATTTGGCCACTTGAAAGTCAGTTTACTCCAGAGCTTGCGGTTGCTAGTACGGAATTAGGATTACTTGAAATGGTGAAAAGTGGTACAACATCATTTTCTGACATGTTTAATCCAATTGGAGTAAATCAAGATGCAATTATGGAAACGGTATCAAGGAGTGGAATGCGAGCTGCTGTTTCAAGAACTTTATTTAGCTTCGGAACGAAAGAGGATGAAAAGAAAGCAATTGAAGAAGCTGAGAAATATGTGAAGCGTTACTATAAAGAAAGTGGCATGTTAACTACGATGGTTGCACCGCATAGTCCATATACATGTTCTACAGAACTGTTAGAAGAATGCGCACGTATTGCAGTAGAAAATCAAACGATGGTCCATATTCATCTTTCGGAAACAGAGCGTGAAGTACGTGATATTGAAGCACAGTACGGAAAACGTCCAGTAGAATATGCAGCAAGTTGCGGGTTGTTTAAACGCCCAACAGTTATTGCACACGGTGTAGTATTAAATGAAAATGAGCGTGCATTTTTAGCAGAACATGATGTTCGAGTAGCACATAACCCAAATAGTAATTTAAAACTAGGTTCTGGTATAGCGAATGTAAAAGCGATGCTAGAAGCAGGAATAAAAGTAGGAATTGCAACAGATAGTGTTGCGTCTAACAATAATTTAGACATGTTTGAAGAACTGCGTATAGCAACTTTATTGCAAAAAGGTATACACCAAGATGCAACAGCATTACCAGTTGAAACAGCTCTTTCTCTTGCGACAAAAGGAGCTGCGGAAGTCATTGGGATGAAACAAACAGGGTCACTAGAAGCTGGTAAGTGTGCTGATTTTATTACGATTGACCCGTCTAATAAGCCGCATCTACAACCAGCGGATGAAGTGTTATCACACCTTGTATATGCTGCGAGTGGTAAAGATATAAGCGATGTAATTATTAACGGAAAACGTGTCGTTTGGAATGGTGAATGTAAAACGTTAGATGAAGAGCGTATTATATTTGAAGCAAGTCGATATAAACGAGGTCTGCAAAGATAGATATATTCAGGATGTGGAGAAACTTTTCTCCACATCCTGTTTTTGTGTCTGAAGAGTTAATTCCACAAAAATCATTTCCTTCGTGTGATTGAAATAACAATTCGTTTTGGTTTTATTAAGGAATTTTGAAAAAATTATGATACATTAGCGGGAATTAAAATGTAAAACTATCGAAATTTATAAAATAAAGTGCATTTAAAACAAAAACAGCCCCCAATTTTTAATGAGGAATTGGAGCTGTTTTTATGATGGGACATACTGTCTCTTTTAGGAACGGATATTTTTAAATGATAACCATTCATGAAATCATGATATGTCATAATTTTTATAATATATATGCAAAGAAGGGATGGAGTGAGCACACAAATTAAGGTAACACCGGAACAATTAGAAGAAGTTGCTAAAACAGTAAGAAATACGAGATCATCATTAGAATATATACATAAAGACTTATACTCTCAAACTGAATATATAGCTTCTCAGTGGAGCGGAGCAAGCAGTGATCGTTTCTATCAGATGTTTAATGAAGCAAAGCCAATGATGTTTAACATTTTGCAAGAATTAGATAAAATCGCAGTAGAATTAGAACGTGCAGCTGTTAAATTCCGAGAAGCGGATGAATTGTATGGCGAAAATTTAGTTGATTCTAATATTCAAGAAGGAGCCATGTGTGGAAAACTCCCTCCAAAATCAGAAGAGTCATTTTTGAATAAAAAGGATTTAAATGCTGCGTGGACTGGTATTTCTACTGGTTTTATAGATGGTGCTGTAGATGCATGGGAAGGATTTGTAGCTTTAGGAGATAAAGAAACCTGGTTAAATATGCGAGATGCGATTGTAAACTATAGGGAGACTCTTCCTGCTGCATGGAACACTGTATCAGATACATTTATGAATAATTTTTGGAATGGAGATCTTGAAAGCAGAGAACATTATGCAGCTTACGCAGTCACTACACTACTAACAGGCTTTGCTGGTAGCAAAGGTCTAGATAAAGTAGGACAAGCAGGTAAGGTAGCTGCTATTACAGGTTTTACTAAAGGAAAATCACTTGTAATTAATTCCCCGGCATATAGAAATGCATTACACATATTAAATAACTATGAATTTAAGGGTGGTAATCATCTTTCATATGCGGGAGTCGGAAGTATTCAACAGTACTTGCAGAAAGCAGCCCCATATACTTATGAGGGTCCAAATGGTCCGAAAACAATAAGGTTAAGATTGGGTGAGTTAGCGGGAAATAAACATCCAGTTACAGGAATTCCGTATGATTTAGATGGTTTCCCTATTTTTAAACCTGTTTCTGAAGTTAAATTAAAAGAAGCAGATTTTAAAAAATCTAGACCAACACATGATAGAATATGTAGTAAAGCATTATACGAACAAATAATGAAAGACCCTAAGTTAGCTGCAAAATTCACAGAAGAAGAAATAGAGTTATTTAAGCTAGGCGAGGTACCAGAGAATTATACATGGCATCATCATCAAGAAGCAGGACGAATGCAACTTGTTGATTATGAAACACATAGGAAAACAGGTCACACTGGTGGATATAAAATTTGGGGAAAAGACAGCGATAAGTAAGGAGGAGTATATATGAGCAACGTTACTTGGATTGGAGTAAATAAAAAAGAAATTACAGATGAAAACATTCAGAAAGTAGAACAATATTTCAATATTAAATTCCCTATGGATTTTATAGAATGTGTAAAAAAATATGATAGTGGCTATCCAAGACCCAAAATATTTGATGTACCCGGACAGGATGAGAATGTATTTAGCAAGCTTTTAACTTTTGATTTAGAAAGTAGAAATTCAATCATCCAAGTTTATGATGATATAAAAGATAGATTAGCAAATAAAGTATATCCCTTTGGTAAGGATTCATTTGGGAATCATCTGTGTTTTGATTACCGTAGCAATCCCGAATCACCAACAGTAGTATTTTGGGATTATGAAGAAGAAAACATAGAGGAAGCAATATATCCTGTTTGCTCAACATTTACAGAATTGCTTGCTAGTCTACGTGATTTCGAAGAAGAAGATTGAGGAAACTAAAAAACGGCCTAGAATTCTAGACCGTTTTTTTATGATTTACTAATTTTCCAACCATCATCCGTTTTCTCTAGTTCAATTACGATTACTTTTTTAGGATTACCTTTATATACAGCATTAACAGTTACTGTAGCAATTTCATTTTTCTCTTCACTTTTTTGGATTTTATAGTTTTTAAGATCTTTGCTAACTGATTTCATTAGATCTGTATTTCCCCCCACAAAAGCAACGGTTTTCTTCGCTTCAGGAGTGAATAACTCTCTGAAATCTTTTGCGTTTCCTTCGTTTTCATCTTCTTCAGGATCATGATTATTTTCACATGCTGTAAATACGCTGTGAGAAGATACACGAGTAATTAAAATTAAAGATGAATGGCCAGTTGGATATTTGGGGATTATAACCAAAAAATTCACCTTATTATTTTATATGTGTTTTTTGTTGAAAATCAAAAAGATTCCAAGATAGTCCGTACCCTTTTAAAAAAAACTTTTTTCTTGAACGAATAAATATTCAAAAGAATGTCGCATCTTTCTGTTAGTATTTCTGCTATAATATATTACGCTTTATAATATTTTATATTTAAGGAGAACAACTCATGAAGCGAAAAAAGAGCCATTTAATGGTAATGGCACTTGTTACATCTTTATTATTAACAGCTTGTAATAATAAAGCGGATAAAAGTGACATAGAGGTTAAAAAACAAGTGTTAAATGTAACAGTATCAGAAGAAATTCCTTCTCTGGACACTGTGAAAACAACAGATGGTACATCAGCACACATTATGCAGAATATATTTGAAGGGTTATATGTATTAAACGATCAAGATCAGCCTACTCCAGCCATAGCAAAATCGTTTAAAAGAAGTGAAGATGGTAAGAAATATACATTTGACTTGCGTAAAGATGCAAAATGGTCCAATGGGGATAATGTAACAGCAAATGATTTTATATTTGCTTGGAAACGTGCAATTAACCCTGAAACAGCCTCTCAATATGCGTCCATGCTCTTTTATGTAAAAAATGCGAAAGAGATCAATAAGGGAACAATGCCTCTTGATGCACTTGGGGTTAAAGCGATAAATAATTATACGTTAGAAGTTGAACTCGAACAGCCAGTTCCGTATTTTTTACAGTTGTTAGCACTACCTATATACTTACCACAGCATGAATCATTTTTGAAAGAACAAGGAAACAATTATGCATTGGAACCTAGTAATCTCATATATAACGGTCCATTTGTATTAGAAAAATGGAAGCATGAACAAGAGTTTCAATTAAAGAAAAATACTACATATTGGGATCGAAAGAAAGTGAAATTAGATGAAATAAACTTTCATATCCTAAAGGATACAATGACAGCTGTAAATTTATATGAAGCCGGAGATTTGGATCGAGTACCTATTAATTCGCAAGTTGTAGACAAGTATAAAGGGAATAAGGAATTACATATGTCGAGTGATCCTGGAATTGCTATGCTTCGTTTTAATGAAAAAAATAACGCGTTAGCAAATAAAAAGGTGCGTCAATCTATTTCATTAGCGTTAAATAAAGATGATTTCGTTGCTCACTTTATTAATAACGGAGCAAAACCTGCAAGTGGACTTGTACCAGTTGGTCATGTAAATGAAGTGACTGGTAAAGATTTTAGAAAAGAAAATGGAGATATTTCCTCATATGATTTGCAAAATGCGAAAAAACTTTGGGAAGAAGCGAAAAAAGAGCTTGAAGTAGAGCAAGTAAACCTCGAGTTTTTAACGTTTGAACAAGATAATGCAAAACGTATGGCAGAATATATAAAAGGTGATTTAGAAAAGAATTTGCAAGGACTCGCGATACAAATTAAACAACAGCCATTTAAGCAAAAATTACAGTTAGAACAAATAGGTGATTACGATATAACTATGGCAAATTGGGGACCTGACTATAAAGACCCAATTAGTTATTTAGAGTTATTTACGACAGGGAATCCGAATAATAAAATGAATTATTCTAATGTTCGTTACGATGAATTAATAAAGAAAGCGAAAACGGATTTTGTACTAGATACGGAAAATCGATGGAAAGCGTTGCGAGAAGCCGAACAGGTATTATTAGAAGATGCAGCTGTGGCACCGCTTTATCATATTGGCTCAGCATATGTACAAAAGGATTATGTAAAAGGAATTGAAAAGCATCAATTTGGTGGTATTTATACGTATAAGAATGCTTATATTGCTAATGAATAAATACAAAAAACCTTACTTTTTAAAAGTAAGGTTTTTTTTACAGGGGGCAGGGAAATCCTTTGGTGGTGTTCCCTGCAGATAAAGAAGATAAATGCAAAATTGTAGGTACACATTCATAAGAAGTCGCAACAAATAAGATTGAGCAGTTTGTTTAAGTAAAAAGAAGAATAGAAATATAGCATACAAGGAGTAAGGAAATGTAGTACAGATCAGCATACAAACATTCTCTTTCTGTAACTATGTTTGTTTTTAATTATATAAAAAAAATATTAGATTATATATTTTGTCCTTGATATACTTAAAAGGTAATTTGGGGTATTAAGATGAGTTGATAGAGGTGTTTGTGTGGAATTATTTGAGTATTATAAAAAAAGGGGACGGTTTAAGTGTTTAATTGGGACAGGGATTTTTCTCTTTGGATTATATTGTCTGTATAATAGTTGGAGTGATGTTAATTGGGGAGAAATAATATTTATGGTTATAGCTTCGTTTGTTTTTGGGGGAATTGGATTTTGGCAATTAAGAAAAGGGAATTTATTAAAAGAGAATATAGCTAAAAATGATTTGAAGTTTTGGGATATTGATACTTATGTTTTACTAGAATTACCTCAAAATAATAAACATTACGGTTTATATACTCCCGATGGCGCCTATATAGTAGGAACAACTATGGTTCCAACTGATATAATTTCTTCAAAATTACCTTTTTTAAAAAACAAGCAAGTTGTTGGATTGGAAGCAAAGGATGGGGAAATTCTTGCATATTTTCATAGTGAAGTTGAAAACTATGATTGGGCTATTTATGACTCAAATTATAATTGTGTAGGGATGTTTAAAGAAAATATGATACAAGGATTTGGAATGGTACGTGGTTCTTTAATGAATGAAAAAGAGATGAAAATTTCTGAAGTAGAAGTTGAATTTAATTTTTTCGAAACTTCTTTTCGTACAATGGATAACCGGATATTAATAAACTGTAAAAGAGGATATATGCCTTTGGAATGGAGCGAAAGATTCGGATTAAATGTACCTATTATTAAATTAGGTAATAATATTTCTAATGCTGAAAAGATATTTGGTTTAGGGGTTCTTTTCTACATTTTAGAAACAATTAAAGTAAGAAAAAGTAGGGTTTTTAATGATTAGGATTAAAAATTTGTGTGATGAAATTTTTTGAATGCGTTATTGGGATAGGGGGGATATCCATGGGGAATATACAAGTTAGACCGGAAGAATTGCAAAGAATTTTAAATATGCTAGTAATATAGAATCGAATCGTCATTCTAAAATTCAAGGGGAATTATTAAAGCTTCAAATGAGATGGGTTGGTGCTTCCAGTTTAAGTTTTTATAATGATCTACCTAGAATGAATAAAGCACATGAATCTTTTCTTAATATTATAAAGCAAATAGAAGATGAATTACTTCGTATATTCCCTCATGGTAATATTTCTTCAGAGTACAATTTCTTCTTGAATCATGAAGATATCTCTAGTGTGTTACATCTTGGTTTTATTAATGAAACAGAATTAGAGTTTCAAAAATTATTTAAAAAAGAAATTGAAGAAAAGCAGTGATTCTTTTTAGGTGTTGGTGTTTTTGAAATAGTTAAAGAATGAATTTTAATTCTCATATACATAAAAAAAGGGGAATTTCTATGAAATCATTACGTTTATTTATGATTCTCACTCTTGTTGTATTGTTAAGTGCGTGCAATACAGCAACACAAGTTACAAAGGTTCAAAAAAATGGCGAAACGACTTTGAAAATTGGTTCTCTGCAAGGGTATTACGATGTACAAGCGCTTAAAGCTGAAAAAGGAAATGTGGAAATCCCTTATGAAGCAGCTGTTGAAGAAGGTACAATTTTATTACAAGTTACAAAAGATGATAAGGTTATTTATGAAGAAGAAATCACTTCTCAAAAAGAAGGTTTGCTTTCTTTTGAAGCTCCAAAATCCGGATCATATGATTTAATTGTACGCGTGAAGGGTGAAAAAGAGAAAGCAAAAGAAATTCAAATACATACTAAGCTATGAAAAAATGGCAAGTGGAGTGCACCCGCTTGCCTTTTCCATTTTCAGTTGATTCTGTTAAAACAAATGAAGTTAAAATAAGAGCTGAACACAAGAATATGTTACAACCTTGGCATGTTAGTAACGAAATTGATACCTCTCTTTTACATGATAAAAAGACTGGGTTTGATGCATTTTTATTCGAAAGAGATGTAGATGGTAAAAAGCAAGTAGTAGTATTTAGGGGGAGGGACATAAGGTGATGCTCTTTTTGGAGAAGGTGTCCCAGACTTTACTACAGATATTGATTATATATGGAGGGAAATAAGTTGAAAAGCATTGAAGTTCTAAATACATACATTGAAGGGATTTCTGTTGCAATCCCTACGTGGTTAAAACATCTAATTGAGGCAGAGGAGATACATCAAAACTATGAGAATGTACAAGCACTTGGTGCATTAAAAACAGATGCAGTGTTGTACTATGTACACCGTACGCTGCAAGTGCTAGATGGATTGCCTTTAGCTGAAGAAGCGTATCATATTATTGAAAAGGTACTAACGTATAGTGAACTTGCAAAGGTAGGATCTTTAAAACAGCGGGAGCAATGGAAGAAAAAAGGGATTAATCTATTGGTACATAATGAGGGTTCTGCTGATATCTTTAGTGACATTCAGTTTATTGAACGTGTAGAGACAAACTTAAACGCTATTGAATATTTGTTTATTCGAGATTTAATTAGAACACATGGATTAATCGGGCAGTATATCCGCGGAGAGGCTCGTTTGGACTCCCATATTGATTTAATTAACACATATAAAGAAGAATACGGAGACGTTAGGTTAAAGGAGATTCTATACTATCTTAACCAATGCATTATTGAGGGCGTATCAAAAGCTTTGTGGAGTGAAGTGAAGAACGATGTGAAGATTACAATTGATGGTTTGTTTGATGGTTATATGGAGCCATTTACTTCTCGCATACATAGACTCACGCCAAAACATAAGGAGTCAGCATTTGAAAAAGATATAATTATGGGGAGCGAGAAGAGTGACGTTCAAACATTCTTATTTGATAAGGATTTATGGTATGTAGAACCGTCTATGCATGCTCTTAGCTTTGAGGATATTTGGACAGTTTTTGTTATGTTAAAGAATGAGATAGGCACTAGAAAAGTTCAGCATATACATTTCGAGAAATTGATGCAACAGCTGCATTATGATTTCAAAGGCGAAAAAAAGGACAACGTGTATCGTAAGCGGGTTATTGAGAAGTATCTACGGGAGTACCGTGAGAACGAGAAACCGAATACAACGCATGTTTCTTTTGAGGTTAAAGTCGATGAAGATATGAAGACTGCGTATGTGTCGTTTCAGTTTTCTGCTGTAGGTGAGGCGTTAATTACCTTCTGTGTAGAGGCAGAAAAGATAGATATGATGCATGCTCGGGCAAATGTGCTACTGTTTGATTTCTTCGGGTTACGAAAGGATGCATATGATAGATTCCATAACGAAGAAGTGTATTTGGAGCATATGAATAGTTCGGCTGATGATAAACGAATTATTCTTGATTATATAAAGGGAGATACGATTGTAGATGTCGGAGCTGGTGGTGGTGTCATGCTAGACATGATTGAAGAAGAGACCGAGAATAAACGAATCTACGGTATCGATATTTCTGAAAACGTGATTGATACGTTGAAAAAGAAGAAGCAGAACGAAGGGCGTTCTTGGGACGTCATTAAAGGAGATGCAATCAACTTAAGCAGCTCGTTTGAAAAAGAATCGGTTGATACGATTGTATATTCTTCTATCCTTCATGAGCTGTTCTCTTATATCGAGTATGAAGGTAAGAAATTCAATCATGAAGTTATTAAAAAGGGGCTGCAGAGTGCCTATAAGGTGTTAAAGCGAGGAGGTCGTATTATCATTCGTGATGGCATCATGACCGAAGATAAAAAGTTAATGCGGTTGATTCGTTTTAAAGATGCAGATGGAATGAAGTTCTTAGAGCAGTATGCCCATGAATTTAAGGGGCGTACAATCCAGTATGAAGTAATTGCAGAAAATACAGTCAAAATGCCTGTTAACGATGCAATGGAGTTCTTATATACATATACTTGGGGCGAGGACTCCTTCGTTCATGAAGTGCAGGAGCAGTTTGGAATCTTTACGCCAAACGATTATAAGGATTTTGTAAAGAGTATCTTTGGAGATAAAGTAAACATCGTTCAAGCTATGAACTATTTGCAGGATGGATATACAAACCATCTTAGCGAGAAAATCGAGTTTACAGATGAGTCTGGGAATGCGGTTGCACTACCAGATAGTACTTTCTTTATGGTTTTAGAAAAGAGGCAATGATGTTGAAAACCTTTAAAAATATAATTTTAAAAAACTTAATTTAATAATCTTCAGTTAAAGAGCGTGTTTTTAGAGTAATGAAAAATTCCTAATTTCTTAATTTTATACTGAGAAACATATCCAAATAAGGTATTGGTAATTAAAACCGGGAACATTAGAACAACATCGCTAGCTGAAATTTATCGAAACTCCCCTGTGTTTCAAAACCTTCGTAATCCAGATAAGGATAAGGGGAAGTGTGGTATTTTTGAGTTTCGGTATGTTTGTGGGGAATCTCGTTCTAGAGCATATGCGATGACGGGGGATTAAATGGAAAGTGAGCCTTTTGCGTACATATTCCAAAAGCATTGCGAAAACAGAAAAAGAACATAAAAAGGGGCATGAGTAAAAGTTTACTCATAGCCCTTTTTTAATGTTATATAATGTATAGTACTTAGCATCCTTCATTAAAAATTCACTACCTATATCTATTGTACTAAAACAAGTTTTTTACACATGAATTCTATTAAATCGATTTTAATAAAGCGTAAAAATTCGTATCATATGGGATATCATCTTGATACATATAATTTTTTAGAACGCCTTCTTTTTCAAAACCTAATTTCAATAGCGCTTTATTTGAAGCTTCGTTTTCAAGAAAGACAATTGCACCGATACGTTTTAAATGAAGTGTGTGGAAACCGTATGATATAACTTCAGAAATTGCTTCAGTGGCATATCCATTTCCCCAGTATTCAGGCAGAAGTGCATAACTTATATTGGCTCGTTTATGCTCAGAAGACCAATCGTGAAAACCAATGGTACCGATGAGTTCTTTCTTGTCTTTTAATTCGATTCCCCATTTTATACCGCTTCTTGCATTGTAACTCAACTTAAAGTTATGAATGATTTGTTTCACTTGATCAACATCTTGTAACGGTTTTTGGCCATAATAGCGCAGTACATTAGTATTAGAAAAGCATTGTAGTATACGTGGTGCATCTTTTTCGGTAAGTTCTCTTAAAATGAGTCTTTCAGTTTTTAATAAAGGAAACATATTTTCGCTCCTTTTCACATGAAAATAGAATGTATTTGTTATTATATAATTTAATCTGAAAATAAAGATTATTCAAGGTGTAAGGGTAGATTTGATTTATGATAAACTTAGATGTGGAATATATTTCAAAAAAGAGGTTTGGAAATGGAAAAAAATTCGATATTAATTGTAGATGACGATAAAGATATTATTCAATTTATTAATGTGAATTTAAAACAAGAAGGTTTTAAAGTTTTTAGTGCTCATAACGGAGAAGAGGCTTTAGAAATAATAAATAATAACAGTATTCAACTTGCTATTTTGGATATTATGATGCCTCAAATGGATGGTATAGAACTTTGTAGAAGGATTAGAGAGAAACATAGTTTACCAATTATGTTTTTAAGCGCGAAATCATCGGATGTAGATAAGGTAATTGGATTTAGTACTGGGGCAGATGATTATATTGTGAAGCCGTTCAGTACAATTGAATTTATAGCAAGAGTGAAAGCCCAATTAAGAAGGTATACATATTTCAATCAAAATGCTCCCCAAGTAATGGAAAAGAAAATAAACATTAGAGGTTTAGAAATAGATGAAGTGTCGAGAACAGTAATGTTATATGGAGAAACAATGAATCTTACGAAAACTGAATATGAAATTTTACACTTAATGGCAGTTGCAAGGAACCGTGTGTTCACGATTGAAGAAATATATGAGAGCGTTTGGAACGGAAGAGCCTATGAAAGTAATAATACAGTAATGGTTCATATTGCAAGATTGAGAAATAAAATTGAAGAGAATCCAAAAGAACCGAAGTTTATTCAAAATGTTTGGGGAGTCGGATATAAAATTGAAGATTAAATCATTACAAGGCATTAGAGCTAAGTTTTTTATCGCATTCATATGTAGCATCTTGTTAGCAACTGTAAGTATAATAGTGTTTCAAATTTTAATTGGAAATATATATAGTCATGTTACTGCATTAGAGGAAAGATATTCATTTTTATACTTTATAGTTTTTTTGATTTTTACTACGACATACTTTGCATGTATGACAAAAACAATGATGAAAAGATTGTCTGAAATTAATAAGAACGTGAAGGAAATAAGTAATGGTAATTTTGAAGTACATATACCTATTTCAAAAAATGACGAGATTGGCGAATTAGCGACGAATGTAAATAGAATGGCCAAAAGCTTAAAAGAGTCTATCGAGAATGAAAAAAAATCACAGGAAATGAAAACTGAAATGATTAGTAATATTTCTCATGACTTACGAACGCCAGTAACATCTTTAATCGGTTATGCGGACCTGTTAGGAAATAAACTCCATTCGAATGGAGAAGAATGTGAACAGTATGTAAGTATATTAAAGCGAAAAAGTTATGAATTAAAACATCAAGTAGATGATTTATTAGAATACTGTCAAATAAATTATAGAGAGATTGAATTACATAAAGATGAAGTAGATATGAAAGCATTAATTGAACAAATCATGATTGACTTTGTACCACAATTAGATGATGCCAATATGAACTTTTATATTAAAAATGATGAAGTGCTACATGTAGAAGTTGATGTGGCACTTATAGTGAGACTATTTGAAAATGTAATAGGCAATAGTATTATGTACGGGAGAGATGGAAAGGAAATTGCAATTGAAATTTTCAATAAAACAATGAATGTTGAAGTAGAAATTAAAAATTTTGGACAATGCATTCCGAAAGAGGACCTTCCTTACATTTTTGAGAAGTTGTATCGTAGTGAAAAATCACGTAGTTCTCATATGGGCGGGAAAGGAATAGGACTTGCAATTTCAAAAAGTATAGCCGAGCTCCATCAAGGGGATATCACTGTACGTAGTAACGATAAAGAAACAGTTTTTACTGTGAAATTACCGCAGTATAAAAAAGTAAGAAAGTCGTAAGTATTTCTTTTATATGTCGTAATTTTTACTTTGTATCATTGAGAAAAAAGATATGAGAGTAGGGATGCGACATGTGGAAGAAATTTTTATTAGTAATTATAGTTTCTTTTTTAATTATAAGTTGGATCTTAGTTTATGCAGCTAATGGTGTTACATCAGTTTTTGTTTGGTGGAGTATTCAGGCTTTTAGTTTTATTTCAGTTTTCCTCTTGATAGGATCAGTAATAATATTTTTTTGGAAAGGCATTTTTAGAAAGCGGATAGATAGAACGCTATTTTTAATCATTCTGTTTTCTATCATTGGAGCTTGGCCTGTCGGTTGGTTTGCTAATATAGGTAGAATTCCTTATCCAGCAGATATACAATCTATGAGTCCTAAAGCAGTAGTTCGTTTTCCTTTGAATGAACGAGCATTAATAGGTTGGGGTGGTGATCGGTTAGAAACGAACTATCACGTTATAAAACCAAATGAAAGGTGGGCATATGATATTCTCATTCCACCTGCTGAAGTGAAAAGTAGTAAGTTAGAGGATTACGGAATATATGGAGCGAAAGTAATGGCACCAGCTTCTGGGACGGTTGTATCAATTAATAATAATGAACAAGATTTAGTTCCGGGATCGGATAATTTTCAGTCAATGGCTGGGAATCATATTTATTTACGACTAGATGAAACAGGCACATTTTTAATTCTTGCCCATTTAAAGAAAGGATCAATTAATGTGAGAGAAGGACAACGTGTAAATGAAGGAGAGTTTCTTGCTCAAGTCGGTAACTCAGGAAGTTCAAGTGAGCCGCATTTACATATTCATCATCAAAGGCAAAATCCGTCCAAGGTAAGTATGTTTTTTGCGGAAGGATTGCCACTTTACTTTCGAACTGAAAATGGTTTCATGATGCCGGAAAAAGGAGAATATATAAAAGGGAATTAGGGGGGAAGCGCTAATGTGGGAGAAGTATTATGTTGAAACTGATAGAGGGAGATTTGAGTATTTTCAAAAGGGTGAAGGAAAACCACTGTGTGTAACGCATTTATACAGTGAGTTTAATGGCAAGGGTAACTTATTTGCTTCGGCATTTACGAATCATTACACAGTGTATCTTATAAACTTAAGAGGGTGCGGAAACTCTACACATGACACCACTAAATATAATCTAGGAATGGTAGATGCAGTACGTGATTTAGAGGCGATACGTAAAGCATTAAATATTGAAGATTGGACGTATGCAGGTCATTCGACTGGTGGAATGCTTGCTTTACAGTATGCGATAATGTGTCCGGAGAAGCTTGTGAAAATTATAGCTGGCGGATTATGTGCATCAGCTGAGTATATAAATCACAAAAATAGTATTTATTGTAGAGATAATAATCAAAATGCTCGTTTAAGAGAAATATTTGCAGTACTTAGGGACACGGCTTCTACAATTGATGAGAGGCGTGCCGTAAACAAAGAATGGACAATGATGTCTTTATATAATGAATCAGCTTATGATCAAATGATTACTAGACCGAACAGCGGTAAAACAGTTTCAAAACGTCTTGATTATTTTTCTTATAAGGAGTTACCTACATTTGATGTGCGTTTACAATTAGAGAATGTAAATATACAAGCCCGTATTTATGCTGGAATTTATGATGCACAGTGTCCTCATGAATTTGCAGTAGAAGTAGCCGAACTTATGCCAAATGCAATAATGTCGACATTTGAATACAGTAATCATTTTCCATTTATTGAGGAGGAAGAAGAGTTTGAAAAATTTGTTGAAAGCACGGTGTGACATGTGAATAGATGATGAAAATTTATAATTCAAAAGAAGAAGGCTGTCTCCAAATAATCTTGGGACAGCCTTCTTCTTTCATTACCCTACAAATGTTTGATACAGTAAGAAGATATTTAAAACGATAACGAGAGCAGCAATTATCCATGCGATAAATGTTGTTATACGGTGGTTAACGAGTGCACCCATAATCTTTTTATTACTTGTAAACATAATAAGTGGTACAAGTGCAAATGCAATACCGAATGATAAGACAACTTGACTCATAACTAGAGCGTAAGTTGGATTTACACCTAAAGCGATAATTACTAGTGGTGGAATCATTGTAATAAATCGGCGTAAATATAACGGAATATGCATGCGAATGAAACCTTGCATAATAATATCACCCGACATTGTACCGACAGAAGAGCTAGATAGTCCTGCTGATAAAAGTCCAATCCCAAATAATGCAGCCGATACAGGACCTACTAAATTGGTAAATTGAGTGTAAGCAACATCTAAATCTTCAACGTGCAAGCCATTTTTAAAAAATAGTGCAGCTGCAACAATTAACATACTCGCATTAATTGCTCCAGCAATAACCATTGCAATAATAATATCGATAAATTCGAAACGAAAAATCTTTTTCTTTTGTTCGTCAGTTGTTCCGACCACACGGCGTTGTGTTAATGCAGAATGCAAGTATATTGCATGCGGCATAACTGTCGCACCTAAAATCCCTGCTGCAAGTAATATACTGTCTACACCTTGGAATTTTGGAATAAATAGTCCTGAAAGAAGGGGACTTAATTCTGGTTTTGCATAAAAAACTTGAATCCCAAAAGCAATTACTACAATGAAAATCATTCCTGTAATAATAGCTTCTAGTGGACGAAATCCTCTACGTTGAAATTCAAGGATAATAAATGATCCGGCTGCTGTAATTAAAGCGGCAGGTAGCATCGGGATTCCAAATAGTAAGTAAAGCCCCAATGCAGCTCCAATAAATTCCGCTAAATCTGTAGCCATAATAACTAGTTCACCTTGTATCCATAAGCCGATAGACACAGGCTTTGGAAAGTTTTCACGAGCTATTTCGGGTAAATTGTTTCCTGTAGCAATTCCTAATTTAGCCGATAAAGTTTGGATTAATACAGCCATTAAGTTAGAAGCGAGTATAACCCATAATAGTAAATATCCATATTGTGAACCAGCTGCGATATTTGTAGCAAAGTTGCCAGGATCAATATAAGCAACGGACGCGATAAAAGCGGGTCCTAAAAATGGTAACAGTCTTTTCCAGCCTTTTGTTTCTCCACTTAAAGCTAAGTGAGCTGATTGTACAGTTGTACTTTCAGAAGGGAGATGTTTATCTTTTGTTATATCTTTATTCATAGTAGTTTTCCCCTTTAAAATGTTAACTTGATGAAATTATTGTATTTATTCTTACTCATTATTTCAATACATTTAAATATGTTATGTGATAATTTCATTTGAACACGAAAGTTTCCTTAATGCAAATTATATGCCTTTATGCAATGGATGGTGTGATAATGTAAAATGAATTGGGAGTTTATGGTGTGGTGACATGGGGAAACATAGTGAATTAAAGGGCTGTTTTTGAAATTTATGTGAACATAAAGCTGATAATACAGCATATTAATTGATGGAATTGCAATTGTATGATATATAATATATTGGGATTACAACATAACCATAGTGTTATGATGTGTAATCTTGTTTTTTATTTTTGTTAACTGATAGAAAATAGTATAAAGAAAAGAAAATGGGATTCATTTTCTTATTATATATGTTTTGATATGAACGTTAACTTATACATGATTTTAAAAATTAGATAGGTGGTAGAAATACATTGGCAACTACAAAACCATACAGAGTATTACTATATTACATGTACACAACAATTGAAAACCCAGAAGAATTTGCTGCAGAGCATTTAGAATTTTGTAATTCACTTGAATTAAAAGGAAGAATTCTTGTAGCAAAAGAAGGTATTAACGGAACTTGTTCTGGAACTGTAGAGCAAACAGAGAAATACATGGAAGCAATGAATAATGATCCACGTTTTGATGGTATCGTATTTAAAATAGATGAAGAAGAAGGGCATGCATTCAAGAAAATGCACGTACGTCCTCGTCCAGAATTAGTTACACTTCGTCTAGAAGATGACATTAACCCACACGAAATAACTGGGAAGTATTTAGAGCCAAAAGATTTTTATGAGGCAATGAAACAAGAAGATACAGTTATCATTGATGCACGAAATGATTATGAGTTTGATTTAGGACACTTCAAAGGCGCGATTAAACCTGATATCGAATCATTCCGTGAATTACCAGATTGGATTAGAGAAAACAAAGAAACACTTGAAGGTAAAAAGATTTTAACATACTGTACAGGTGGAATTCGTTGTGAGAAATTCTCTGGTTGGTTAGTTCGTGAAGGTTATGAAGATGTAAGTCAGCTTCACGGCGGAATTGTAACGTACGGAAAAGATCCAGAAGTACAAGGTGAGCTTTGGGATGGACAATGTTACGTGTTTGATGAACGTATCGCTGTTCCAGTAAACCAAAAAGAACATGTTATCGTTGGTAAAGATCACTTTACAGGTGAACCATGTGAGCGCTATGTAAACTGTTCAAATCCAGAATGTAATAAGAAAATTTTATGTTCTGAAGAAAACGAAGCGAAATATTTACGTGCATGTTCTCATGAATGTCGTGTAAGCCCACGTAACCGCTATGTAATACAACATGAATTAACTGAAGAACAAGTAGCTGCTGCATTAGAGAAAATCGAAGCAGGGAAGTAAGCTGAATTCGTATAATAAAAAGGGTACTCCAAGTTTTATTTTGGAGTACCCTTTTTTTATTATCCAGTCCTGTCATTTGTCGTTTTTTGTCGGTAAGTCGATATATTTAAAAAATCGCTGATAAAAATTTCACTTACTGTAGCACACCAAGAATTTGAAAATAACCTTCTTTAGTTTTTATCCTCTTTTTCTTTTACAGCAGACAGTACCGTTTGTTTTACCCAAGCTTTTCTTTGTTTATGCTGTAGACCCCATTGGTATAAACTTTGGGCTCCTAAAATAAGTGAAATGACAATGCCGCTAATAGCAATTAATAGAGCGAAAAATTCAAGAGGTGACGATATTTTGTTTGAATCGGTGTTTCTTAAAAGGTCAATCATAGTAAACCCTAACATTTGGCCCACTACAGAGTAGAGCGTTAAAATTAATAATAAAAGGCTATCTTTTTTAGAGGCGACATTTTCTTGATATTTAAACAAACTATCAAGATTTTGTTTCGCGTTCGAGTATAGAACCTCAATATTAAACAGTTTTCTTAAGCGAAAGAAAATATCTTCACTTTGTGATTGGGATACTAATTCTAAAGAAAAATAATTAGCAGTGAACGAATTGATCGAATAAATTAATTTCTCTATTTCATTAGTATCTTGTTCAATGTTTAGCTCAGCATAGGCGTTTGCCATTTTTAATAAAACAATTTTATGAAATAGGTTTAATAATAAAGCATAATAAAATTCTCCGAACATTTGACTAGCAAGTTTAGAGATTTCGCGTTCTCCTTCATTTGTTACACATGTAAAAATATGTTCTTCCATTATGAAATAACGATTTGGAGCCCATCTCTGGTAAGCGTGTTTTTTTAAATAGTCATGAATGTAAGGAAGGTTATTTGCACTCACATAGGGCTTACCATCACTTGTTAATCCGGAAAGACTAGAAGTACGATAAACATCTACTTCATTAAGTTCCATACCTTCTTTTAGTGACAATAAAGTTTGAACGTACATTCTTTGGTCTTCAAAGAAAGGGAAGGTTTGAAAGTATGAACTTCTTAATCTCTTCTTTTCAAAGAAATCAGTTACACCATGAAATAAATAACCAAAAATGAATTTTTCAACTTGGGAATACTTTTTCCCGTTACATTCAATACAAATAGTCTCATTTGTATCATTTTTAGTTTCAAGTACACGGAAGCGAGCAGCGAATTCGATTGCTTCAGATAAAGTCATGTTTGGAGCAGTGTTTACTTCTGTTCGAATTGTTAAGAAGCCAAGTTCATAAGGACAAAGTGTTACATCAATAGAGTGTATCTTGAATGGAATTGAAATAAGGTTTGTTGTTAAATGTCCAGTTAAGTTAAGGTCCTTTGAATAACGTTGCAAGCCCTTTTGATGCTCTGAATGAGGAAAGAGAATTTTATTTGTAAATGAAAGATAGTATGCTTCCATATTTTGATGTGAAACTTTAAACTCCCCATAATATGTATTTTCATCATCGAGATGATCGAGCCGAAAAGGACGAAAATCGTTTTTTTGTAAGAAAGGGAACATATCTTGTTCATATCCAGCTTTAAACGAAAACGGGAACAAAAATTGAAATATAGCTGTTGCTACACCTTTTTCCTCAATTGCTTGTATTGCCTCCATCTACATTGTTTCCTTTCCATATATGCTATAGAAACAACATGCCCAAATTTATTTGAAAATAACCACTCTTTTATACTCAATTGAGAGTGAAAATTCAGCTTATTTAGTAGAGGACATGTATAATGTTATGTATACTAAAAGTTATAAAATTGTATTTTGAAAAGGGGCATGCTGTATGAGGATTTTAGTATTAGGCGCTGGTGGAGTCGGAGGATTTTTTGGTGGCAGATTAGTCGAGAAGGGAGAAGATGTCACGTTTCTTGTTCGTAGTAAACGGAAAAAACAATTAGAGGAAAGAGGACTTGTAATCCGAAGTGTTAACGGGGATTTTTCCTTCCAACCGAAATTAATAACGAAAGAAGAGAGAACTTCTCAATTTGATGTTATTTTATTTTCAACAAAAGCGTATCACTTAAACGAGGCTATTCAAGATTTGAAGCCGTTTGTTGGCGATAATACTGTAATCATTCCATTGTTAAATGGTATCGCTCATTTATCACTACTACAAAAAGAATTCGGCGAAGAAAAAGTAATTGGCGGTTTATGCTTTATCGAGACGACGTTAAACGATCAAGGAGAAATTGTACAAACTAGCGCTGCCAACAGACTTGTGTTTGGAGAAATTAAGTCTCAAAATTCAGAGAGAGTAAAGTATATTTCTAAAGCATTTTCAGGTACGAAGTCTAGTTTTGTTTTAAGTGAAAATATTACGCAAGATATGTGGCATAAATATTTATTTATTACTGTAATGTCAGGTGTGACAACGTTAATGCGTGCACCAATTGGACCAATCCGTGAAAGTGAAGGCGGCCGTGATTTTATCCGTAATGTGTTTGAGGAATCTGTACAAATCATGAGAGTATTAGGAGCTCCAGTAAAGGCTAATATTGCCCAGGAACATATGAAAACGATTGATAAAATTTCGTATGATATGAAGTCATCAATGCAACGTGATATGGAAAAGGGTTCGTTTATTGAAGGGAAGCACTTGCAAGGATATTTACTGGATGTAGCAGAGAAATTTTCTATAGCGGCACCATTATTAGAATCTATATATCAAAATTTAAAGGTGTATGAAGAGATGACCTTTAACAAATCTGTAATAGAATTAGATGTATGAAAAAATAAAAAAGATAGCAATATATAAGTGTATTGCTATCTTTTTTATTTTTTTGTATGACAAATTATTTATTTCTTTTCGTTCTATCTGTCAAATTTATTTCCTGTTCACGTTTACCATATAACTGATTAATTTCATTTGCTACTGCATCTAAATATGAATCGGAAAAAATAGGCTTCTTTTCTTTAGACATATGGGTCTCCTTTGCGGATTTTTAATATTCATTATGTATATTTCTCAGCGGATTATGCGCAATCATTTTAATTTTTTTCTTATTAAAAATTTTTGTTTACTTTTTGAAAATAAAGGAGTATTATAATCCACAGTTTCAATTTTCTAAATCGCTGAAACCGCATGGTACGGGGGACCCGTTTTTACGGATTAGTACATAATCCGATGGGGTGAATCCTTGAAAAAGGTAGGGCTACTCATAGGCCCGAATCCGACAGCTAACCTCGTAAGCGTTATATTGAGAAGGAAGGTGGAGCTTGTGCGACAAAAAAAATAATGTCTACAAGTCTATTTCGCTATGGCTTGTAGACATTTTTTGTTTTCTGAAGAAATAGTTTACTGGCTGTAACAAGCAGAAAAGTTCGTACAAAATTATTGGAGAGTGGACAGCATTGGTTTCATCTATTAAAAGATTTTTAATTGGAAGACCGTTAAAATCAACAGAGCTTGGAGAACAAAAGCTTAATAAAACGAAAGCTTTAGCTATTTTATCTTCTGACGCATTGTCATCAGTTGCTTACGGTCCAGAACAAATTTTAATTGCTTTAGCAGGTGTGGGAGCGATCGCTTATTGGTATTCCATTCCGATCGCTGTTGGGGTATTAGTATTATTGACAGCCCTTATTTTATCTTATCGTCAAATTATTTTTGCTTATCCGCATGGCGGGGGAGCGTATGTTGTATCAAAAGAAAATTTAGGGATGAATCCAGGCTTAATTGCTGGAGGATCTTTATTAGTCGACTATATTTTAACTGTTGCGGTAAGTGTATCTGCAGGTACAGATGCGCTAACATCTGCTTTTCCTAGTTTACATGCACATAATGTAATCATTGCGATTATATTTGTTATATTTATTACCATCTTAAATTTAAGAGGAGTAACGGAATCAGCTTCCGTTTTAGCATATCCTGTTTATTTATTTGTTTTAGCACTATTTATATTAATTGGTGTAGGCATATATAATATTTTGACTGGTCACGTTTCACCAACTTTACACACGCCGATCGGAACGCCGGTTGCGGGCATTAGTTTGTTTTTACTGTTAAGAGCATTTGCATCAGGTAGTTCTGCTTTAACAGGTGTTGAAGCAATTTCAAATGCAATTCCGAACTTTAAAGATCCTGCGCCAAACAATGCTGCAAAAACATTGCTTGCAATGGGTGCATTACTTGCTGTGTTATTTTCAGGAATTGTATTTTTAGCTTATTATTACGGAGTGACGCCGAGTAAAGAAGTAACAGTTGTTTCTCAAATTGCTGAACAAACATTTGGACGTAATTTCATGTACTATTTCATACAAGGTACAACAGCTTTAATATTAATTCTCGCAGCTAATACAGGCTATTCTGCATTTCCTTTATTAGCGGTTAACCTCGCAAAAGATAAATTCATACCGAGAATGTTTACGATTAGAGGAGACCGTCTAGGTTACTCAAACGGTATTATAATACTTGGAGTTGCTTCGATTATTTTAATTGTAGCTTTCCAAGGACAAACAGAACATTTAATTCCGTTATATGCAGTAGGTGTATTTATTCCATTTACACTTTCTCAAACAGGGATGGTATTAAAGTGGCTTCGTGAAAAACCTGAAGGATGGGCTTTAAAATTAACGGTTAATTTAATTGGTGCAGTTATTAGTTTTATCGTAATGAGCATGTTCTTTTTAACTAAATTTGCACAAGTTTGGTCGATTCTTATTTTCTTACCTGCTATTATCTTCTTGTTTCATCGAATTAAGAAGCATTATGATGCAGTGGGTGATCAATTAAGTTTAAAAACTTGTGAACCTCTTATTCCAATTGAGGGGAATGTAATTGTCGTTCCTGTAGCAGGTATGACGCATGTAGTAGAAAATTCATTGAACTATGCGAAATCTCTTTCTGCAGATCAAGTTATCGCTGTATATGTTGCTTTTGACAGAGAAGAGGAAAAGAAATTTGAAGAGAAATGGAAGGTGTGGCAACCTGAAGTAAGGCTTGTTACATTACATTCTCATTATAGAAGTATTATTCAGCCGCTAACGAAATTCATTGATACAGTGCAGTATAAGGCAAGTGAATCGAATTACCGCGTTACGGTCGTTATACCACAGTTCATTCCGAAAAAAGGTTGGCATAACATTCTTCATAATCAATCCAGTTTACTCATACGTGCGTATTTACTTTATAAAAGAAATGTTGTTATTACGACAGTTCCATATCATTTGAAAAAATAAGAAGATTTTTGAAGGATAGCTTCGTGAAAATGAAGCTATCCTTTTTGTGTATATGCTATGCATAATTGCATATGGGTTTAAAAATTATATAGATATAATTTTATCTATTATTTGCAAGTAGTGTTTTCTGTTGTGATATGTAGATATTTCAATCAATAAAGTGAATCGGATTATATTTTGAAATAAGGACATGAAAGCTTGAAAATAAAGGGAATGAAAATACTTCTTTACGTTATATAAACAGCTGTGTTTAAATGACCTTACAGTACAAAACATATATGAAAACAAAACGAAATTTCATATTTACGCATGTTGTTTAGTTAAAAATGAATAATATTTTTACGTAATATATTCACTGTGTGAATGTGGGAATTTCGATGAAATAGAAAATTTATACAATATTATTCATACTAAACACATATGAAAAATAATAAAATGTTTTGTGACGATAAGTAAGTACTGTAGCAATACGAGAGAGGTGGTTCATACATGGATCACGGTGAGAACGTTCTCTATTTTAATCATCTCAAATTATGGGCAAGAAAATAGAATAATAAAATGCGATAGTAATAGTTGCTAATACATAGGAGGAGTTAAAGTGAAAAAGACTTTAATTACAGGGTTATTGGTTACAGCAGTATCTACGAGTTGCTTCATTCCTGTAAGCGCTTACGCTAAGGAGGGGCAAACAGAAGTGAAAACAGTATATGCGCAAAATGTAATTGCTCCAAATACATTATCCAATTCAATTAGAATGTTAGGATCACAATCACCGCTTATTCAAGCATACGGATTAATTATTTTGCAACAGCCAGACATTAAGGTAAATGCGATGAGTAGCTTAACGAATCATCAAAAGTTTGCAAAGGCGAATGTACGAGAATGGATTGATGAATATAATCCGAAGCTAATTGACTTAAATCAAGAAATGATGAGATACAGCACTAGATTTAATAGCTATTATAGTAAGCTCTATGAACTAGCAGGAAACGTAAATGAAGATCAGCAAGCAAAAGCAGATTTTATGAGTGCATATGGAAAATTACAATTGCAAGTACAAAGCATCCAAGAGAGTATGGAGCAAGATTTATTAGAGTTAAATCGATTTAAAACAGTATTAGACAAAGATAGTAACAACTTATCAATTAAAGCCGATGAAGCAATAAAAACACTGCAAGGATCAAGTGGAGATATTGTGAAATTAAGAGAAGATATTAAAAGAATTCAAGGGGAAATTCAAGCTGAACTAACTACTATTTTGAATAGACCTCAAGAAATCATTAAAGGTTCTATTAATATCGGTAAACAAGTATTTACAATCACAAATCAAACTGCACAAACGAAAACAATCGATTTTGTTTCTATCGGTACTTTAAGTAATGAAATTGTAAATGCTGCAGATAGTCAAACGAGAGAAGCAGCTCTTCGCATTCAACAAAAGCAAAAAGAGTTATTGCCACTTATTCAAAAGTTATCACAAACTGAAGCAGAGGCGACTCAAATTACATTCGTTGAAGATCAAGTAAATAGCTTTACAGAATTAATTGATCGTCAAATTATAACTTTAGAAACGTTATTAACGGATTGGAAAGTTTTAAATAATAATATGATTCAAATTCAAACAAATGTTGAAGAAGGCACGTATACAGACAGTAGTTTACTTCAAAAACATTTCAATCAAATTAAAAAAGTAAGTGATGAAATGAATAAGCAAACAAATCAATTTGAAGATTACGTTACAAACGTTGAAGTACATTAAACAGAAAAATAATTAGCGATATAGGGAGAGAAGAAAAATGACAAAAAAACCTTATAAAGTAATGGCTCTATCAGCACTTATGGCAGTATTTGCAGCAGGAAATATTATGCCGGCTCATACGTATGCAGCTGAAAGTACAGTGAAACAAGCTCCAGTTCATGCGGTAGCAAAAGCTTATAATGACTATGAAGAATACTCATTAGGACCAGAAGGCTTAAAAGATGCAATGGAAAGAACAGGTTCAAATGCTTTAGTAATGGATCTGTACGCTTTAACAATTATTAAACAAGGTAATGTTAACTTTGGTAATGTATCATCTGTTGATGCGGCTTTAAAAGGAAAAGTCATTCAGCATCAAGATACAGCGAGAGGAAATGCGAAGCAATGGTTAGATGTATTAAAACCACAGCTTATTTCAACGAATCAAAATATCATTAACTACAATACGAAATTCCAAAACTATTATGATGCTTTAGTTGCTGCAGTTGATGCAAAGGATAAAGCAACTCTTACGAAAGGCTTAACTAGATTATCAAGTAGTATTAATGAAAATAAAGCGCAAGTGGATCAGTTAGTAGAAGACTTGAAGAAATTCCGAAATAAAATGACTTCGGATACGCAAAACTTCAAGGGTGATGCAAATCAAATTACATCTATATTAGCTAGTCAAGATGCAGGGATTCCACTATTACAAAATCAAATTACAACGTACAATGAAGCAATTAGTAAATATAATGCAATTATTATCGGTTCATCTGTTGCGACAGCTCTAGGACCAATTGCAATTATCGGTGGTGCAGTAGTTATTGCTACGGGCGCAGGAACACCGCTAGGAGTAGCATTAATTGCAGGTGGCGCAGCAGCTGTAGGCGGTGGTACAGCTGGTATCGTATTGGCGAAGAAAGAACTTGACAATGCACAAGCTGAAATTCAAAAAATAACTGGACAAATTACAACTGCTCAATTAGAAGTAGCTGGGTTAACGAACATTAAAACACAAACTGAGTATTTAACAAATACGATTGATACTGCAATTACAGCGTTGCAAAACATTTCAAACCAATGGTATACAATGGGATCAAAATACAATTCTTTACTTCAAAATGTGGATTCAATTAGTCCAAACGATCTTGTTTTCATTAAAGAAGATTTAAACATTGCGAAAGATAGCTGGAAAAACATTAAAGACTATGCAGAAAAGATTTATGCTGAAGATATTAAAGTAGTAGATACGAAAAAAGCATAATCGAATACGAATCGTTAGGGCGTTAAGTGTTGATGAATGATTTGAAGCTCCTGTTCAGTTGTGAGCAGGAGCTTTTGATATCCTTATAAAGAGAATAGGTGAAAAATATGCAGAAACGATTTTATAAAAAATGTCTTTTAGCGGTAATGATTGCTGGGGTGGCAACGAGTAACGCATTTCCTTTACATCCTTTTGCAGCAGAACAAAATGTAACGGTGCTACAAGAAAATGTGAAAAACTATTCTCTTGGACCAGCAGGATTCCAAGATGTAATGGCACAAACGACATCAAGCATATTTGCAATGGATTCATATGCAAAATTAATTCAAAATCAACAAGAGACGGATTTAAGTAAAATAAGTTCGATTAATAGTGAATTTAAAGGGAATATGATTCAGCATCAAAGAGATGCAAAAATTAATGCAGCATATTGGTTAAATAATATGAAGCCTCAAATTATGAAAACAGATCAAAATATTATAAATTACAATAATACTTTTCAATCGTATTATAATGACATGTTAATAGCGATTGATCAAAAGGATAGCGGGAAATTAAAAGCGGATTTAGAAAAGTTGTATGCGGATATTGTAAAGAATCAAAATGAGGTAGATGGATTATTAGGAAATTTGAAAGCTTTTCGCGATAGAATGGCGAAAGATACAAATAGTTTCAAAGAGGATACAAATCAGTTAACATCGATATTGGCAAGTACGAATGCTGGTATTCCAGCTCTAGAGCAACAAATAAATACATATAACGATTCGATTAAAAAGAGTAATGATATGGTCATTGCTGGTGGCGTACTTTGCGTAGCTCTAATAACATGTCTTGCTGGCGGGCCGATGATTGCGGTTGCGAAAAAAGATATCGCAAATGCAGAAAGAGAAATCGCCAATTTAAAAGATAGAATTTCAGGAGCACAAGCAGAAGTCGTAATTTTGACTGATGTAAAAAATAAAACAACAAACATGACAGAAACAATTGATGCAGCAATTACAGCACTACAAAACATATCAAATCAATGGTATACAGTAGGTGCAAAATATAATAATTTACTACAAAACGTAAAAGGAATTAGTCCGGAAGAGTTTACGTTTATAAAAGAAGATTTACATACAGCGAAAGATAGCTGGAAAGATGTAAAGGATTATACAGAAAAATTACATGAAGGTGTGGCAAAGTAAACAGTGGACTAGTTCTGCTGTTTATTTTTTTATCCTGTTTTTTTGAGAAATAAATTTTTAAAGAATCATTATAGACTTTTACTTTATTAGTATTAAGTGAAACTTATTCACTTAATTTCCTATCAGAAATTATAAAGTGAAAACAGAACATGAAATACGCAAAAAATATCACAGGGCAGATTCTCAAAATATTTCAAAATCCACCCTGTGATCATATACTCATTTACAAGTGAAAATAATTAATACCCTAAAATATCTACTTCAGCTGCTGAAGCAAATCCATTCTGTCCTTTCGTTACTTCCACTTTTACATACTTTGCAGTAACTGGGGTAAATGTTGCCGTTTTCTTATCACTATTATTTTCCCATGTTCCTGATGATATTTTGTCATACGTAATGCCATCTACACTCGTATAAATATTGTAAGTTAAAATACGGCCATTTTCTGACCAATCTTGCCTTGGAAGATATGCCAATTGTGAAATGGTACGTGTATCACCAAGTTCTAGTGTCAAATTGTAAGGATATTGATTTGGTGTCCAAGTACTATGCCAAAATGTATCTGTTTTTCCATCTATCGCCTTACTAGCTGAGCCCGTTGATTCCTCACTATTTGCACTTGCCTTCATTATTTTTTTTGACAATACAGCAAGTGGTTTAACAGGTTTAGCATCCGTCGCTTCCCATATAGGTGCAATTAATGTTGGGTTGTTTAAAGCTTCTACTTTTTGTCTCGTTTCTTGTGTTGCTTTTAATCCCCATTTATCAAAGAATGGCAGTACATTTTGTTTTGCTATTTTCGATGTATTGTAAATAAATGCCTGTATTTTATCCTCGTCTGTTTTGGGAAGTTGATCCTCTGGTATCTCACGATATAATTTGTGGAGATTTGGATAAAAATCATCCCCATATGCCAAATGAAGTTGCCAAAGCATAACAAGTTTTACAAACAGGTCGTCAATATTTTTATATTCCTTATTTGTTTGTTTTAAATACGCAAAAGCTCTATTATAATCTCCCTCTGTATCTAAACGTGTTGGTATATTTGGGTATATTTTCTTGAATGCAGCTAAAGAATATAGATTATTAGTTACTTCACCCATACCTCTTAAATCATTCCACGTCCATGGATATTGTTGTCGTGCATGTCCCGCTTCATGCATTTGTCCCCACCCAAACTCATTGACATTTAAAGTGCTTTTGATAGCTTCACCAGCAGTCGTAAAGACGGCTCCATCCCAACTTGCATACATGCCCCAACTTTGTGCGTTAGGATTTTCTACAAAGGCCCAAATACGACGAGTTGAACGATGTAAAGGATTAGGATCTGTTTCAGATAGCCCTGCTAACTTGTCTTGCGCTCGAATCATTTCATCATATTTATTTAATAGGGGCACAGGATCTTGATTTACAATATATTTATTGGCACTATCACGAGTTACAGTTAGCACCGCTCGTTCTGATTTCAATTGTACTGCATGTGCATTTGGATAGTTGTTCATCATGGCAATCCAGTCTGCTTTTGTGTGTTTCCCTAATACAAAGAAAGGAATAGGGCTACCGCCTTGCGTTACTTGCACCTTAACTGTTCCTGTGCTTTGAAAATTATCTAACCCTAATACGCCGCCGTTTGGTGAAGAGATAGTATTAGAGCCCGGAGAAAGATCAATTTCTTTTCCCCATTCTTTATCATATTGATGTGTCCCAATAATGGCTCTAATCTTTTGCGTTCCTGATACTGTAATTGTAACCTGTTCATTAGGCTTCACATATATGCCTGTTGGCATATAATTTTTTTGCTCACTTCTTTTTTCTCTTTTTGCTTCATCCCAAAAACTTCCTGTACCTGGAAGGTCAAACTCTCTTTGTTCAAATTGAGTTGCAGTTTGTGCAGTTTCAGCATGTACATCTAAATTGTTTGACATAATAGGTGTAAATAACGTGGTTGCTAAAATAGCAGATGTTGCAAACACCTTTATAGTTTTTTGTAATCTACAATTCTTTCTTCTGTTCATATAGATCAGTCCCTTCGTTAAAATTCATTATTACTTACATACGAAATATCAGTTTTTTCACTAATGCCGAAAGTGGATTTTTTAAATTCACACTTATAAAAAAATGTTGATGATATTTTTAGATGAGTAAAAAAAAGCATAGTAACACTTCAAGTTCCCTTCCTGATTAATTTAGAAACACATTACCTTCATTGATTTTTTTAATCACTCCTCTAAGTAAACAATTAAGATAAATGTCCTATCTCAAAGCTCCTTTCCTAATTTTGGGATTACGAATTAAGTATAGTTCAAAAATAAAGTTATACAATTGAGAAAAATTAAAATGTTAAAAAATTACATTCCCGTAAAATTTTTAACATTTACTAAAAAATATTTGTTATAGAGAGGAGATTCACATACCCATCAAGCTAAACTTTTGAAATATCTCCAAAAGGAAAATTCTATCTCTTCATAATTATTCATACAATCCGATTCAGTTTTCCTTTCTATGGGGGCAATTTAACTCTTAACTTGATGGGCATGTGGCGTTACCTCTAGGAGATAGCTTCATCTAGATAGGATAATGTAAACATGAAAAAATGGGTAAAGTGGAAACACGTTTGTTTATTTGCAAAATGAATAAAAAGAAAACCCCCTTGCAGATAAATGTAAGGGGGTTTTTTTGAGTAGTAATTTCGTATCCATGTGTGCGTAAAAATTTTTCCGTTATCGCTCCCTTTGATAGAATCCATTTTCATATAGGTTTTTTACTGAATTTTTTTAAAAATTAAATTTTACGGCTTGATAATTCGTTCAAAATGATTTAATCTTATGTCAAATGATATGTTTATCTATCAAAAATGCTTTTGTAAAGATAAAGGAGTGATTGAGAATGTTAAACGTCCCATTGATGGTAAGCCTTTAGGTGCAGCAGCATTGAAAAGGTTGGGAAGAAATGAGTGAGCTTTCACAATAAAGAACTCTATAACTTTATGTAATGTTTGATACCTTCGATTAGATTTTTTGAAAAACAAACTAATATTAATTGAATCAAAGTTTAGAAAGTAAATATATGAGTAGTAGAAAAAATCCATTAGTTGTTATCATGTCTTGATGAAAAACGTAAAAAATAGGCAAGAGAAATTCTGAGAAAGCCTGTTCAGAAAGTATGGTATAAAAGCAGGTTAGTGAGAGGAATTCAAAACCAATTTGATAAAAGCGAGGTAAATAATATGACTTTTGAAGAAAAATTACAAGCATATGCAGAACTTACGGTGAAAATCGGTGTTAATATTCAACCAGGGCAATACTTATTAGTCAATACATCAGTAGATGCATTGGATTTCGCCCGTATAGTTGTCAAAGAGGCTTATAAGGCTGGGGCAGGGCGTGTTCATGTTAATTTTTCGGATGAAGAAATGGAACGTGCTTACTTTGATTATGCCTCAGATGAAGAATTTAATCGCTTCCCAGAGTGGATAGTCAAAATGAATGATGAGCTGATCGAACGTAAAGGAGCACTATTAATGATAGATGCTACAGATCCTGATAAATTTACAGGTATTTCATCTGAGCGTCTAGCTACCTATCAAAAGGTAGCAGGAGCTGCTCTGAGAAACAATCGCAACGCCGTAATGAAGGATTCAATAGCTTGGTCGATGGTAGCAGTTCCTTCACCAAAGTGGGCATCGAAGGTGTTCCCGGATTTAGCAGCTGAGGATCAAGTACCAGCATTATGGGAGGCTATTTTTAAAGCTGTTCGTATTGGTGAAGGCAGTGCTATTGAAAAATGGCGTGAACATGTAACAAATTTAGAATCTCGTGCGGTCCTACTGAACAATAAAAAATATATGAAGCTTCACTATACAGCGCCAGGTACTGATTTAACAATTGCATTAGCACCACAGTATAAATGGATTACTGGAGGTGGTAAAACTCCTGATGATACTATCTTCATGGCTAATATGCCGACAGAAGAGGTTTATACGTTACCGATGAAACAAGGTGTAAATGGCTATGTAAGCAATACAAAACCACTAGTTTATCAAGGGAATATTATCGATGGCTTTAAACTGACATTTGAAGAAGGAAAAATTGTTAAAGCTGAAGCACAGGTAGGACATGATTTATTACAAGAGCTTATTAATGTGGATGAAGGCTCTTGCTATTTAGGTGAAGTAGCACTTGTACCACATGAATCACCAATTTCAGCATCGGGAATTTTATATTTTAATACATTGTTTGATGAAAATGCATCGAACCATTTAGCGATTGGTAAAGCTTATCCAACTTGCTTAGAGGGTGGAAGAGATTTAGAAAACGATCAGCTTGAAACGTTAGGTGCAAATATTTCAGTAACACATGAGGACTTTATGATTGGCAGCAGTGAGATGGACATCGACGGTATTCTATCAGATGGAACTGTAGAACCAATTTTCCGTAAAGGTAGCTGGGCATTTTAAGTTTTTAATTTGAAGAAAGGAGTAGAGTGGATGAAGCGATTAGCATAATCGGTGCAACTATATAGGTGTTTCATCTGCTTTTGCTCAGGCTGAAAACTAGCTCTTTAATTAGAAGTAAAATGCATGCAAAGGAGATAGGCCAATGAATTTCTGGGAAGTTGTTTTGATAATTGTAAATTTTAGTCTATTGAGTTGGGTACTGTTAGTAGGCCGGGAAACGAAAAAGTGGTCTAAATTAGCTACTTTGGTTGCCGTTGTAATGGTTACAGTTCAGTTATTGGCAGAAGGTTTTAGGTGGCAGATGATTCCGGCATATGTATCCCCAGTTATCTTAATTTTATGCTATTTATTAACTGGGCGGAAAAAGGGTTTTAGAAGTTCGGGTATATTCATAGTTAAGACTTCGTTGCTATGTATCTATTTGTCTGTAGCAGTTGCGCTACCCTTACTTATGCCAGTATTTTCATTTGAAGAACCAACTGGACCACATAGGGTCGGTACGAAGGTATATCATTGGATTGATCATCAGAGAAATGAACCATATTCGAAAAATCCAACCGATCGGCGCGAACTGATGGTGCAAATTTGGTATCCTGCAGCTGAAAAAAGCAAGGGGAATCGAGAACCTTATATTCGTAACATAAATGAGCTCTCCAAGGGATTGGAAAAAACATTGTCCATTCCTGCATTTGCATTCAGCCACATGGAATTGGTAAAGTCTCATTCGTTTATGGATTTACAACTCTCAGACTCAGAGAATCACTATCCCATATTACTTTTCTCTCATGGTTTTAATGGTTTTCGTAATCAAAACACGTTTCAAGTTGAGGAGTTGGCTAGTCAAGGGTACATTGTTCTAAGTATCGATCATACCTTTGATGCTGCAGCTACCGTCTTTCCAGATGGTCGAACTGCTTACGTACAGCCCATCAATTTAACTGATGAAGGGGATAGCCACATAAAATTATGGGAGGAAGATGTCAGCTTTGTCCTTAATCAGATAGAGAAACTTAACCAAAACGATGAGACCGGCTTCTTTACAGGAAGACTGGATACATCGCGAATTGGAATGTTTGGCCACTCTTACGGTGGAGCTACCGCAGCACAAATACTTGCAAAAGATTCTCGTGTCAAAGCAGCTATCAATATGGATGGTACATTCTATGGGAAAATTTTTCCTGAAAATGGAATTGGAAAACCGTTTCTGCTCATGAGTGCAGAAGAGCCTGATGAAGCAGATCCCTATGAAGTGAGGGAGCGATACGGACGTGGGTTAGCTGGTGGTGGTATGTCAATGCTCATTCCTCATACGGATCATACAAGCTTCACTGATTTACATTTGTTCTCCCCTGTGTTGCAGAGCCCAGGTGAAAATCCAAAGGAAGTTCATCGTATTATCAACGAATTCAGTCTGGCATTTTTTGACCAGTATGTAAAACAGAAGGATGAAGGCTCCATCCTTAAAAGGCTGATGACCAAATACCCGGAAGTGAATTTTAAAATAAACCGATAACTTTATGCAGAAAGTAACTCGTACCATTTCCTTTGGCTCTTGTATTTATTACATTAAAGAATTTAATTTCTTCATCGTTATCTAAATAATGAAATGCTAAAAATGAAACATTCAAAGTGCTATCAGTTTCAGTAATATAATTCTTTTTGAAAAGCTACATTCAGCAGCTGGACACTTTATTTGAGATTGTTTATTATAATATCAAATGATATATTTATCTATCAAAAATGACGACTTTATACAGAAAAAGGGAGAGATTGACGATGAAGAAAGACTTGTCAGCGTTGAAGGAAGCGAGATTTAATGCAATTCTTGATTCAGCTACTATATTGCTTGTTGAAAATCCTACTGCTTCGATGAATGAAATTGCGGAATATGCGGGAATTGGAATTGCTACACTCCATCGCTACGTCGAAAGCAGGGAGAAATTGATGCTGTTCTTGGGCCATCGGGCTATACAACTGGTAAGTGATACTGTAAACCAGATTCCACTGGATGAGGAAAGAAGCGAAAACTATATCCCGGAACTCATTGAAGCGTTAATCCCTTTAGGTGACAAAATCTATTTTCTAGGTCATGATGCATCTGTATTTAACAACAAAGAATTAGGTGAAGCAGAAGAGAAGCTGAGGGAACCCTTAAGACGCGTTATTGAATTGCTACAACAAAGAGGTTACTTTCAGCAAACAGTTAGCAGTGAATGGATTTTGAATACGCTTTATGCTCTGCTTTTCCATACCTGGGAACAGGTACATGAAGGAAATGTGGCTAAAAAATCTGCTGCAGAGCTTGTTTTAAATACATTTTATTATGGTTTCAAAGCTAAGGATGAATTGAGAGGGAAGTGAACTGATTCAAATCCATGATAATTAATATTAATAATATAGAAAGTGAAAAGGAGCAATAGGATAATGAATAAAATCTCTATTGTAAAGGCTGTTCATCAATCTATGGTCGGCGCCCAGCTAAATGTAATGGCATTGGAATACATGGCGTTTCCACTTGCAGGATCTGAGGAGAAGAACACAGTCGATTGGACATTTTGTAAGCTATGGCGGCAGGAGAACAACCGTTTCAGTCATCAATACGCTTATGAAGCTCAAATGGACGGGAAAACTTTAGGGATGATTACTTGCTATCCCATACCCGTTTTAAATCGTCTTGCCTGGCCCACTTTTAAACAGCTGCTTTCGTTCCGAAAGCTGGGTTTTGTTGTTTATAACATTCTGAATATCAAAATGCTTTATTCCATGTTTACCTTGAAGGAGGGAGAAGATGACGAGTTTCACATCGGAACAATTGCCTTACTGCCCGAAAGTCGAGGACTAGGGATAGGTACCAGACTAATTGAATTTGCTGAGGAACAAGCTTCGCTGCAAGGCTTTGCCAAATGCTCTCTGACGGTAAAGAAAGAGAACCAACTTGCCATTAAATTGTATCAGAGGATAGGCTACCAGATTACAGGTGAAATCAATAAACCAAAGTTATCGTTGTACAGAATGGTCAAAAACGTAGAACCTTACAACCATTTATAAAAAATTTGTACAGTATTAGGGTACCGCCACATTGCTCATCAACTTAAGAATTTAGAATTACCCCAAAACGAAAAAATGGACTTTTTGTACAAGTTGACACAAAATTTCGTTTTGGAGGTACTAAAAAATTTTAGCTTGATAGTGATGGGGGCCTCTATATAAAAAAACACAGTTTACACTCAAACTGTGTTTTTTCGACGTACAATGATTTATTAATATCTCTTTTTATTTACTTATATACGTACAGCTGTACCACTTACAGCAACCATTAACATTCCATCACGAACAACTTCGTAATCTACATCAATACCAACGATAGCGTTCGCACCTTTTTGTTTTGCAAGTTCTTTCATTTCGTCCATCGCAATATCACGGGCTTCTTTTAGCTTACTTTCATAAGCACCAGCACGGCCACCAACAACATCACGAACTGAAGCGAATAAATCGCGTACAATGTTTGCACCCATAATAGCTTCCCCATTTACAATATCAATATACTCAATAATCTCTTTACCTTGAATTCCAGAAGTCGTTGTTACAATCATGACTGACACTCTCCTAATATATTATAATTTTTGATTAGCTTTCTTATGGCTTTCTTATGCCGTAGAAAAAGTGGTTCTGTTGCCAAGAATACTCGATAGAAACATAGAGCATTTTTGCATTAAAACTTGCAATTGTCTAACATATGTTTTCCTATGACATATGCAATTGAATAAAAGTAATAGAATTATTTAGCATATGTATCGCCATAACATATGCAAGGGATCTGTTAGAAATAAGATAAGCCGCAGTAAGTATCACCGCGCCAGGTAGATATATAGCATAATCCGAAAGCTGGTTCGTATGAAGGAATGTAAAAATTAGAATCGAAATGATAGATGCAATAGCAGTACCAATATAATGTGAAAAACGATTTAATATTATATGACGAAATATAATTTCTTCAAGTATTGGACCGAGAATACCAAATACAAGTAATGTAAATATAAGAGGTATCTCCGCGCCCGTTTCAAGGAGCTGTTCTTGATTCTCTGGCTGACCAAGTGCGAGAAAACGCATAACAGTCTGTTCTACAATTACCGTAAATAAAACCACCAGAGGAACACTTACTATTTTCAAAATTGTCTTCTCTTTAAAATAAGCAAAACTCTCAATAATTTCTTTCTTAAATAAAATTATTCCTATAATAGCAGGTACAGTAAAAGCAATGGCACTAATAATAAATTCTGAGTCAGCTAAATTGCTGTTAGTTAAAAGTGATAGGCCAAATAATATGAACCAGCCAAATTGAAGTAGTGTAAAGATTGTAAAAACTAGTAGCATATTAATTTCTTTTTTATTGGTTTGTATAAAGTTCACTTTGTTACCTCCATAATTAAATTACTTAGAATCTTTGATTTTTCTTTCTGCATTATGTTCTCCTTCTAAAATATATTTATATAAATATCGAACCGGACCGTTCGGTTCGGAAACTAATGATACTATAAGTTTCTAGTTTTTTAAACCCCTTTTATAAATTATTAATAAAATAAAAATGGTAAACAACAAATATATTTATATCTCAGTTGCTTATTTACAAGCAAATTTCAGTACTCATTAATTTTTGACAATTAGCTTTTTATAGAATGAAGTGATAAGGCTTTTAACTGCAAGGACTGCGGGAGATATCCTAATATACGAAGTGAAAGTGGGAGTAGTTCAAACACTTTAGCTAAACATATTAATAAAAATTATATATAATAATCATATGTCTATACGTTAAAATTAACTATATATTTTTACACCTCTACGATTTTAGGTAAAATTAGTTGTATAATATGACTGAATTAAACAATCGGTCATGTTATTTTTAACAGAAAATTCACTTAAGTTATATGGATAATATAATTTGATTAACTTCTTTTCAAATTGTATTGTTTGAGGTTTCCATAAGATAGGGATTGATAAGATATTTCTGTTCCGAACTTATTTATACTTACAAAAAAATTAAGAAAATAGAGGGTAAACATTACCTAGAATATTAGGATCGTTTTCATTAGGAGGATTACAAAGCATGACTAAAGTTGATAAGGTAAAAGAAAAAATTATTGAAACATCATTATATTTATTTAATACTAATGGGATAACTCGCACATCCATTCAGGATATAATGACAGCTACTGAGTTACCTAAAGGATCTATTTATCGTAGATTTAAAAGTAAAGAAGAAATTGTCCTTGCTGCCTACGACAAAAGTGGTGAGATTATGTGGAGTCATTTTCATAAAGCAATGGAAAATAAAAAGAATGCAATTGATAAAATCCTTGCAATATTCCTTGTATATCAAGATGCAGCTAATAACCCTCCTATTGCTGGAGGCTGTCCATTACTTAATAGCGCAATTGAAAGTACTGGAGTATTTCCAGAATTACAAAAAGCAGCAGCAAAAGGCTATGATGATACAGTAATGTTAATGGCTTCTCTCATAAAAGAAGGAATAGAGAAACAAGAACTTAAAGAAGATATAGACATTATATCACTCGCTTCTTTTCTTGCCTCTTCAATGGAGGGAGCTATTATGGCAAGTCGAGTATCTAACGATAATATACACCATCATTACTTTATTGAACAAATAAAACATCATCTTTTCACTTATTCTAAATAAGTGGGAACTTGCTTGTTTTCATCCGATTTTTATAAAGTTAAATTGAATACATACCCCTTATGGACAGTATCTTTTGTTTATGAGGGGTATTTGAATAGATTTTAGCAAAGGTAGTCTTTAGATGATGTTTCATGTTTCTTATTGAACGATTTCATTATATATAATAAGCGTAATAGAAGTTCAGTTAAATAAAATTCGGTAGTCGAATTTTTTTGCATAAAGCTGTATAATGCTTGTAACGAAAGGGAAATACAGGAAGGGATTTGTAATGAGTTACTATGGAAAAAGATAAACAACAATTAAGCGTTGAAGTTGCAAGATTATATTATCAATCAGATTATAGTCAGCAAGAAATTGCTAACAAATTAAATATTTCAAGACCGACGATTTCTAGATTGTTAAAGTACGCGAAAGAAAAAGGGTTTGTTCAAATTAGCATCGCCGATCCATTTGCGGATTTAGATAACGTTGGGAATTTACTGAAAGAAAAGTACAACTTGTTAGAGGCACATGTTGTGTTTTCTCCAGTACCGGAATATGCAACGATTACAGAGTATATAAGTAAATATGCTGCTGAGTATATGGAAAAGACGGTTAAAAACGGTGATATTGTTGGTGTAAGCTGGGGAATGACGATGTATGAAATCGCTAGAAAAATCGTACCGCAACATGTAAAAGGGGTAGAGGTTGTCCAGTTAAAAGGCGGTATTAGTCATTCGAGTGTAAATACATATGCGAATGAGACGATAGCTTTATTTGCAGATGCTTTTCAAACGACGCCAAGAAATCTACCTCTTCCAGTTATATTTGATAATGCAGTGACAAAAGAATTAGTAGAGCAGGATCGACATATTCATCACATTATTGAAATGGGGAAACAAGCGAATATTGCAGTTTTCACTGTAGGAACAGTGCGAGACGAAGCGCTATTATTCCGATTAGGTTATTTCGATAAGGATGAAACAAGTTTACTCAAAAAACAATCGGTCGGTGACATTTGTTCACGTTTCTTTGATGGAGACGGAAATATTAGTAGCGAAGAGATTAATCAGCGTACAATTGGAATTGAGTTAGAGGAACTGAAATTAAAGAAACGCTCTATTTTAGTTGCAGGTGGTAATAGAAAAATAAAAGCAATTGATGGTGCGTTACGTGGCGGGTATGCAAATGTATTAATTATCGATCAGCATACAGCAAAAGAACTGTTACATTATCAAAAAGGTTAGAAATAAAAGGAGTTCTCAAAATGTTAATTTTGAGAACTCCTTTTATTTTGTTATGTATGAATGATAGGAGTCTTTTTTGAACACAAATTGCCTTTTTAAAAATAATTATGGATATGGAGATACATACTACCATTGTTAACATAGAAAATTTGATTATATATGAAGTGTTCTTTGTTAGAATGCGCTTTATTTACTACAAGAAAATGCCTTTTAAAAAATAATGAACAAAATTTCAAAAGTGTATTTACATTTGTTCAACTAAGAGTTAGAATGAAGTTGTTAAAAGATATGAGGAGTGAAGATAATGAACATTGCAAAGTTAATTGACCATACAATTTTAAAAGCTAATACTACTAAAGAAGATGTTATGAAAGTAATCGAAGAAGCAAAGGAATATAAATTCGCTTCTGTTTGTATTAACCCAACATGGGTAAAATTAGCGGCTGATGAACTAGCTGGACATGATGTAGACGTTTGTACTGTAATCGGTTTCCCATTAGGAGCAAGCACTACTGAAACAAAAGCATTTGAAACAAAAGATGCTATCGCAAAAGGTGCAACTGAAGTTGATATGGTAATCAACGTAGGCGCTTTAAAAGATGGCGATAACGAACTTGTTGAAAAAGACATTTTTGAAGTAGTACAAGCAGCAAAAGGAAAAGCTCTTGTAAAAGTAATCATTGAAACTTGCCTATTAACAGATGAAGAGAAAGTACGTGCTTGTGAATTATCAGTAAAAGCTGGTGCTGATTTCGTAAAAACTTCAACTGGATTCTCAACTGGCGGAGCAACTGCTGAAGATATCGCATTAATGCGCAAAACAGTTGGACCAAACGTTGGTGTAAAAGCATCTGGCGGTGTTCGTACACGTGAAGATGCAGACAAAATGGTAGCTGCTGGAGCTTCTCGCGTTGGAGCAAGTGCGAGTGTTGCAATCGTATTAAATGATGCAAAAGGTGCTACAGATAACTACTAATCGATAAAAGGTTAAAGCAATAGATATACGTTTAAAGTATATCTATTGCTTTAATAATTGAAAAAATGTAAGCGGATACGAATGGGAGGAAACGGCTTATGAAATACTTAATCGGTGTTTTTGGCCTCGTATTGATTTTAGGTATCGCTTGGCTTGCTAGTAATGATAGAAAGAAAGTCAAATATCGTCCAATCATAACGATGGTTATATTACAATTCATTTTGGGGTTTCTATTATTAAATACAAGTGTAGGGAATATATTAATTAGCGGAATAGCAGATGGTTTTGGAGAGTTATTAAAATATGCCGCTGACGGTGTGAATTTCGTATTTGGTGGATTAGTAAATCAAAAAGAGTTTTCGTTCTTTTTAAGTGTATTAATGCCAATCGTATTTATATCAGCCTTAATAGGTATTTTGCAACACATTAAAGTATTACCTATTATTGTGAAATCTATCGGTCTAGCATTAAGTAAAGTAAATGGAATGGGGAAACTAGAATCATATAACGCTGTTGCTTCTGCGATTTTAGGACAATCTGAAGTGTTTATTTCAGTTAAGAAACAACTAGGATTATTGCCAGAGAAAAGAATGTATACATTATGTGCATCTGCAATGTCTACCGTTTCAATGTCTATCGTTGGATCGTATATGGTGTTATTAAAACCACAATATGTTGTAACCGCTTTAGTGCTTAACTTATTCGGTGGCTTCATCATTGCTTCTATCATTAACCCGTATGAAGTTACTGAGGAAGAAGATATGTTAGAAGTACAAGAAGAAGAGAAAAAGACTTTCTTTGAAGTATTAGGGGAATACATTATTGATGGATTTAAAGTTGCGATTACAGTAGCAGCTATGTTAGTCGGTTTCGTTGCTCTTATCGCATTCATTAATGCAGTATTTAAAGGTGTAATCGGTATTTCATTCCAAGAAATTCTTGGTTATGCATTTGCACCATTTGCATTTATTATGGGTGTACCTTGGCATGAAGCAGTTAATGCCGGAAATATTATGGCAACAAAATTAGTATCAAATGAATTTGTCGCTATGACAGATTTAGCACAAGGAAACTTTAATTTCTCAGATAGAACGACAGCGATTATCTCTGTATTCTTAGTTTCATTTGCAAACTTCTCTTCAATTGGAATTATTGCAGGGGCAGTTAAGAGCTTAAATGAAAAGCAAGGGAATGTAGTCGCAAGATTTGGTTTGAAATTACTTTTCGGTGCAACATTAGTAAGTTTCTTATCAGCAACGATCGTTGGCTTATTATTTTAATAGATTCATATCATATAAAAAGGAATGGTGATTGTAATGAGAATGGTAGATATTATTGCAAAAAAACGTGACGGCAAAGAATTAACGACTGAAGAAATCAAATTCTTTATTAATGGATATACAGACGGAAGTATTCCTGATTATCAAGTGAGTGCACTTGCAATGGCAATCTTTTTTAAAGATATGACAGATCGCGAACGTGCAGATTTAACGATGGCGATGGTTGAGTCTGGAGAAACGATCGACTTATCAGCAATTGAAGGAATTAAAGTAGACAAACATTCAACTGGCGGTGTTGGTGATACAACAACATTAGTATTAGGACCATTAGTAGCTGCTTTAGATGTACCAGTAGCAAAAATGTCTGGTCGTGGATTAGGACATACAGGCGGAACAATTGATAAATTAGAAGCGGTAGAAGGATTCCATGTTGAAATTACGAAAGAGCAGTTCATTGATATTGTAAACCGTGACAAAGTAGCTGTTATTGGACAAACTGGAAACTTAACACCTGCAGATAAAAAGATTTATGCATTACGTGATGTAACAGGAACAGTAAACTCAATTCCATTAATCGCGAGTTCAATTATGAGTAAAAAAATTGCAGCTGGTGCTGACGCAATCGTACTTGATGTAAAAACAGGTGCTGGCGCATTTATGAAAACAGAAGAAGATGCAAAAGAATTAGCTCATGCAATGGTGCGTATCGGAAATAATGTAGGACGTCAAACTATGGCTGTTATTTCAGACATGTCACAACCTCTTGGATTTGCAATTGGTAACGCTCTAGAAGTGAAAGAAGCGATTGATACGTTAAAAGGTGAAGGCCCAGAAGATTTAACGGAATTAGTACTTGTATTAGGAAGTCAAATGGTCGTACTTGCGAAAAAAGCAAATACGTTAGAAGAAGCTCGTGAAATGCTAATTGAAGTGATGAAAAACGGAAAAGCAACTGAGAAGTTTAAAGAGTTCTTAAGCAATCAAGGCGGAGATAGTTCAATTGTAGACAATCCAGAAAAAATGCCACAGGCGAAGTATGTAATTGATGTACCTGCAAAAACTTCAGGTGTTATTTCTAACATTGTTGCAGATGAAATTGGTATCGCAGCTATGCTACTTGGTGCTGGCCGTGCGACAAAAGAAGATGAAATCGATTTAGCAGTAGGATTAATGTTACGTAAAAAAGTTGGCGATGCAGTAAAAGAAGGCGAGCCATTCGTAACAATCTATGCAAATCGTGAAAATGTAGAAGATGTAAAAGCAAAAATTTACGAAAATATTTCTATCGCTGAAACAGCAGTGGCTCCTAAATTAGTTCATACAGTTATTACTGACTAATCATAATTACACATACTTTAAGGGGGAAATAATATGGATAAGAAAAAATATATCGAAGAAGCAAATAAGATGTTAGCAAAAGCATATATTCCGTATTCGAAATTTCCTGTTGGCGCAGCATTAGTTACGAAAGAAGGTAAAATCTATACTGGTTGTAATATAGAAAATGCTTCTTACGGTTTATGTAACTGTGCAGAAAGAACAGCGATCTTTAAAGCAGTATCAGAAGGAGAGCGCGACTTTAGTTACTTAGTTATTACAGGAGAAACTGATGGACCGATTTCACCATGTGGTGCGTGTAGACAAGTAATTGCTGAATTCTGTGATCCGAAAATGCCTGTATTACTAACGAATGTAAAAGGTGATGAAAAAGAAGTGACTGTTGAGCAATTACTTCCAGGTGCTTTCACAATTGACGATTTAAAATAAGTTAAAAAGCCATTTTGCAATTATTAATTGCAGAATGGCTTTTTTGTTCATATTCCGTTCATAAACTTTGCGTAAAATGATTGCAGCGAATATGGAAAGTTTACAGCAGGAGGAATATAATGAAGAAATTCTATAATGCGGCATGTAGTTACTTATTGGTTTATGATTTTGCTAAAAAAGTCATTTAAATAGATAGGAGTGGAAAGTATGATAGCACTTTTATCAAGTGTCATAGCGGTTTGTATGGCTGTTGGGGTAATGTTTCTACGTTTTAAAGCAGCGAAAAAGCCGGTAACGAAAAAGAAAATTATATTACCACCAATTTTTATGAGTACAGGCACGATGATGTACTTTTTACCAGATTTTCGATTAACATCGTTAGAAATAGTCGAGGCAATTAGTATAGGGATTATTTTCTCTATTTTTCTTATTAAAACAACTAAGTTCGAAATAAAAGGCGAACATATATTTATGAAACCGTCAAAAGCATTCATATTCATTTTAGTAGGCTTATTAGCTGTACGCGTGGCATTAAAGTCATATTTAAGCCAATCAATTGATTTGGCAGAGTTAAGCGGCATGTTTTTCTTACTAGCATTTGCGATGATTGTGTCGTGGAGAATTGCGATGTATCGCTCGTTTACTAAATTAGAAAAGACAATAAACAGAGCTGGAATTTCTATATAGGAAATCCAGCTCTGTTTATGTTTTATTGAAATTCTTTAGCGCGGAACTCATTTGCTTAATTTTAAACGTATTTGAGCATCTTGTAATGCAACTGGTGTAACGTTAAGACCATTCGAATCAACAATTTTTGTATTTAATAAAATGGAATCTAGGCTTCCACGAAATGTTTCTGTATAGTTTTGACGTAACATTTGTTGTTCTTGTTTTTCATCAACTGTTAATCCAGATGTTCTTTCTTTTTTTGATAATTCATTAATACGGAATAAAATGTTTTGCATTTGTTTTCACCTCTAGTTAGAATTAATTACATTAGTTACTTACTAATGTATAGTTATTTTAACCTATCTTTCATTAAGTGTCAACGTCTATAAAAATTTCTTTTTTGTAAGGGTATGGAGTGAAAAAGGATGTGAATAACTTAATGATACTTGAAATAGAAAAGATGTTAATATACAATACCGTAGTAGGGTATAAAATTTGTTGTTTTACATTATGAAAGAAATGAGCACAAAGGAGTATGTAATAATGAATGCAGTAATTTCAAAGAAAGAAACAATCATCTCATATACGATTGCTATTTTATTTATTTTAGCCATGGTAACAGCGGGTGTGTTATTAAATGATCCGGAAGTTATTCTGCCGGAAATAGCAGCGATGGCAATTGCTTTATGGGCGTATCGTGAGCCAGGATGGTTAAGGCAACCAGAAAAAATCTTCATTGCACCTTCAATAACAGCTGTGATTGGTTTTATGGTGAATCAAATGGATATTGCTTATTTAGGGAAAGTAAGTTTAACGCTTGTATTCATGATGCTTTTTTTACGTGTAATTCAATCCAATTTAGCACCATCTATTGCGACAGGTTTATTACCATTAGTAACAAATGCGACGGAATGGTCATTTGTTATCGCGGTATTCGCTTTAACATTTATTTTAATGGTTGGTGTTCTTATATTTAAATTGAATAACGGTATTAAGCGAAAAGTGCAAATACAGTATAAATATATGACTGTATTTCTCATACTAAATTTCGTATGGATTAGTTTATGTTGGATAACTGGTTATGAACAATTAGCAGTTATTCCACCAATATTAGTTGTTGTATATGAATCACTTCAAAAGCCGATGTACAATGAAAAAATGGCTTTTAAACAAATAGTAGTATTAACTACATCTGCAACTGTTGGAACAATATTGTACTTTGCGATTGATTCATGGATTGTAGTCACTTTATTAAATATGATATTAATGCTTATTTTATTAAAAATTGTTGGTGTACGTATTCCAGCAGTGTATGCATTTCCATTATTGCCGCTCGTATTTCCAGATGGAATGATAAAGATGTTACCAGTAGCTTCATTTGTCGCGGGAGTATTTTTATTTGGTGCAGTACTACTGTATAAAAAGTGGGAGATGAAGCAAAAGGGCATGGCAATGTAGATAGAGTAAAGATAGCTTTTAATTAGTAAAATAAATAGACACCTGTGAGTGTCTATTTATTTTATGAAAAATTTAGTTTAATTCATTTAAGTAATGAACAAGTTCTGATGCTTTAGAGAAAAATGGGGAATGATCAGCTTCTAAAGTAATAATTTTCTTGCAAGCTGTTTCTGTATTCATTCGGCGCTGAAAATCAATTGGAATCGCCCTATCTAGAGTCGTTTCAATATAAATGCGATCAATGGCTCCAAAGTTTTCTTCAGATATTTTCAGCTCTTGTTGGAAGGGTCCTAGTGGTTGAGGACGCATTTGATTAAAAGATGCTTCTTTAATAGAACCGTCTTCTGTAGCATTTAAAAATGTTTGTTCAATTAGATTAGGTATAAGTTCAGCAGTCAAGTCATTTTCATTTATAGTGAATTGCGGGCCATCTTCTCCGTCTAATTTACTACCAAGACTTTCTCCATTTCGTGGTAAGAAAGCACAAAGATATACTAATTTATCGATTTTATTTGGTATAAGTTCAGCAGTTTGAGTAATAACGATTCCACCCATACTATGTCCAACAAGAATAACCTTTTCATTTTGTTGATTTATATTAGCTGTTACTGCATCAACATAGGAATCTAACGTTATATTTTGTGAAGGAGTTGTATCTTTCCCACTTCCAGGTAAGTCTAGTGTAATAACAGTGTGACCTAAAGCCTCTAGTTGAGGTTTTACTAATTCCCATGCCCATTCACCTTGCCATGCTCCATGTACTAAAATGTAAGTACTCATTTAATCAACACTCCTCTAGGGTATATAAGTTTCATCTATTTGTAATATTGATGATGTATACTCAGTGTAAATGAAGTGGTTTCATAAATATAATGAAGGTTATTTATAGATGATATAAATATATTTTATATAAGGAGAACAGAATGAATGTTTTTGATTTTAAAGTCTTTACATATGTGGCTCGTTTAAATAGTATTAGTCTGGCAGCAAAGGAATTACATATGACACAGCCAGCAATAACACATATTATTAACAAATTAGAGAAACGATATGCTATAACGTTATTTGATCGCTCTAGACAAGGAACGATTCTAACTGAAAATGGCAAAGAATTTTTAGTTGGTGTGAATCGACTTCTAATGGAGTATGAAAAACTTGAGGAAACAGCTTTCCAGTTGAAGAATAAAAGCTTGTATAAAATTGTACTAGCTACGTATCCTTCCGTTACTGTATATTGTTTGGCGGAGTGTATTCAACTAGGGAATATTTATCATAGTCAATATGTACTTGCAGTTCGAGAAGGAAGCTATCAAGAAGTGTTAGATTGGCTATCATCAGGTAGTGCAGATTTTTCTATTTCTATAAAAGAAAATTTAATACAAGGATTTCATTATGATGTCATTGGTGAAGATCCGTATGTTATGGTTTCTTCAAAAAAAGTTCCGCCTAACCTTACTATTAATGATATAAAAAATTATCCTTTTATTATGCCGCTTTCTGGTTGCAAAGAAGTGCTCGAACCGTATTTGATGAAAAATGAAATAACAGTTAATAAAGTGATGGAGTCAGAATCAATTAGTTCAGCATTAGCACTTACTATACAAGTTAATGGTATAACAATCGTTCCGTTATCAGGACTACATAAGCAAATTATTCATGACTTCATTGTACAGCCGATAGAAATTACAATTCCACGACAACTTATTATGCAATGGTCACCTAAAAAAGAGAATGACCCGCTGTTTCTCGCGTTTGTTAAGAATTTATTAGCTCAACTACAGCAAAAGAAAAAATGAATATAATATTACAAAAGATAAGCTCATTTCACTAGAGCTTATCTTTTGTATGTATTACCAATAAAGAGCAGTATCATAAAATCCGATTAAAATAAGGAGAAAACCAGCTATACGCTGAATGCTATTTCCTATTTTCCTGCTCTTCTTCAGTAATGCCCCGTTTAATCCCAGATAGGAGATGAAGGACATTAATACGACGATAGGAAGAGCAGTTCCTATCGAAAAGAACGTTGGAAACAAGTAACCATAATTATATGATAAAGATAAAGGGATTAACGTTCCAAAAAATAGAACGAACATAGTCGGACAAAAAGCTAAGGAAAAGAAGAATCCAAGTAAAAATGAGCCAACTTCATTTTGTTCTCGTATAAATTTGATTGAGAAGAAGTTTCTTGCTTTTATAATACCTGCCAACATTAACCCCATTAAAATTAATAGGGGTCCCATCATTTTTCGTAACCATGGGAAATACAAAGTTAATATTTGCTGAATCTCTTTTCCTAAAAACCATACTAATAGTCCAAGTATCGTAAAAGCCATTATTTTTCCTAAAATGAATAACAGTAGATGTTTCCATACATGTCCCTTTTGTAAAGATTGAGTGCTATAAAGTGTAATAGCACTAATGTTTCCTGTTAATTGGCAAGGAGCAAGGGTACCTACTATGCCTAATAAAAACGAAAATAAAAGAGGTACAGATTTCGTAGTATTCGCGGCATCCATTAAAGGAGACATGAGTTGATAGCTCCATTCACTTATTGTTGAAAACACGTTATATTCACCCTTCTACTTAAATTGGAATGTTCCTTCATTAGCAATCTGCTTCCACGTATTACCCTCATCTGTAGAGATGAACACATTTGATTTCATTGTAGCAAATACGATTTCAGCTGAATTTTGAGGGTTTTGTGAAATATACATAATTGCATCTTTAGAATCTAAAGGTGGAATTTGTATGTTTGTTTCTTCATTTGTAGCAATTGATTTCTTCGTTACGATTTGCTTATTAATAGGGGCGTAAATAACATCTTCATTACTTAATGTAATTGCGGTCGATTCAAGTGATTTAGAGAATAGTTCAAATGTATTTCCGTAATCTGTAGATAAGTAAACACCGTCTTTAGCACTTACCGCGACTACACTAGATTGATTCGGATGTACTGAAAAGGAATGAATCGTACTTGAAAGACCTTTTAACTTACTATTTTTCCATTCTTGTCCGTTGTTCGTACTGAAATAAAAACCTTGTTGTAATTCAGAATTAGGACGTTCGTTGTATAAATAAATTGCTTCCGTATTATATCCGACAGCAAGGTTATGAAAATCGGATTCTCCATAAAACGCTAGCTTTTCAAGGGTATTACCGCCATCAGAACTTTTCAATAATCCTAAAGGATTTTTTAAATTTGCACCTGGTTCAGGGTGACCGCTGGCAAAGAATCCGTTCTTCGTTGCCTGAAATCCCATATAATCATGTAGCTCAGTCTTAGTTTCAAACCATTTTCCATTTTGATAAACTTTTATCCCGCTATGAGTGGCGATAGAAATACCAGACATATTTCCTGCATAACCAATTCCGTGAATGTGCTCGATTTTTCCAGATGTAATTTCTTTATAGAAGTCTTGCGGACTCGTATTTGCTGTTTCTGTATTTTTTGGTTGAGATTGCGCCGTTTCGAAGTTGCTAGAACATCCAGAAATTATTAATAAAGAAGTAATTGCTAAACCTGTTGCTACATAATGTTTCAAATTTGTAGACCCCTTTCCTATACATGAGATTTTAAGTATATGGAATAAATATCAAGAAATTGTGGAGTGGTATGCATAATTTAGCGTGGAAGGGGCCCTAGTAATGAAAATTCTCCTTTCGCTATGAGTATAATTAATTGACGAAAAATTATAACAATAATAGAATGAATTGTATTGATGATTAGTTTCACAAGCATACATAGAACACTAGGGGGATTATTATGAAATCAACATTTTTTGCTCAAAATAGAGAAAGACTAACGAAAACATTACCTGATGAATCCGTTACGATTTTATTTGGGGGACAAGCACCGCATATGTCAGCTGATGCACATTATAAATTTGTACCGAATCGTAATTTTTACTACTTAACGGGAATCGATGAACCAAATGTTATTTTTATGCTGAAAAAGTTTGGGAATAGTGTAGAAGAGACACTTTTCATTGAAAAATCAGATCCAGTAATGGAAAAATGGGTTGGGAAGACAGTTTCTAGCGAAGAAGCAGAGGGAATTTCAGGTATAAAGAAAGTTTTATATTTAGATAGCTTTGAAAAAGCAGTATCAAATATACTCTTTACAGAAAATGCGAAGCATCTATATTTAGATATAGAACGTCGCGAGTGGAATGGTACGGAGACAAAAACATTAGCATTTGCTAAACATGTAAGAGAACAATACCCACACGTAACAATTGGTAATGTATATCCGAACATTTGTGAATTACGAGTTTTTAAAACCGAGGAAGAAATTGAAATTATTAAAGAAGCGATTGCTATAACGAAAGACGGTATTTACAACGTACTTAAGCATGCAAAAGCAGACATGATGGAGTATGAATTAGACGCTCAATTTGATTTTACACTGAAATCATCTGGCATTAAGCATCATGCGTTCAATACAATTTTGGCAAGTGGTAAAAATGCTACAGTTCTTCATTATGAAGATAATGATGCACAAATTCAAAATGGTGATTTAGTATTGCTAGATTTAGGTGCACAAAAAGACTACTATAACGCTGATATTAGTTATACATTCCCGGCAAATGGAATATTCTCTAGTCGTCAAAAACAAATTTATAATATTGTATTAAAAGCATTAAAAGAAACAACAGAGATTATTAAGCCGGGATTAAAGTTCGCTGCATTAAATGAGCATACAAAAAAGGTACTGGCAGAAGAGTGTAAAGCAATTGGTTTAATTCAAGAAGATGAAGAGTTATCAAAATACTATTATCATGGTGTCAGCCATTTCCTTGGTTTAGATACACATGATGTAGGAACATATAAAGATAGAATGTTAGAAGAAGGTATGGTTATAACAATTGAACCTGGTCTTTATATTGAAGAAGAATCAATTGGAATTCGTATTGAAGATGACATTCTTGTAACGAAAGACGGGTATGAAAACTTGTCAAAAGATATCATTAGAGAAGTTGAAGAAATTGAAGAATTTATGAGTGTAAATAATGAACATGTAAAAGGAAACCAAGCAGTAGTTAAATAATAAAAGAGTCATCACTAATTTATTTGAACTTTATCTCGAATCGTGGACAATTAAAAAATCCATGATTCGGGATAGGGTTCTTTTCTTCGAAATACTAATCTTTAATTATTAATCCTAATAAAGTAGCAAACTGAACAGCTTGATATGTTGATACTTTACATCCTCTTAAATCGTTCACTGAAACTGTAAGTGTATCAAAGGTAGAAGAACTAATATCTATCCCCTTCAGTGATGTCTGATCAAAATTAGCTTCATCAAGACTACATAATTGGAATTCAACTTTTTTAAGTTTACAGTCAAAAAAATCTGCATTATTTAATGAAGTTTCATTAAATATAATTTTTTCTAGTTTAGAATTTCCAAATGCCGCTAAATTCAAAATTGAATTCTCAAATTTAACATTTCCTAAGCTAGATTCTGCAAAATTAACCCCGATTAATTTACTGTTTTTAAATTCGACTCTATGAACAGAAGAATTGCTTAAATTAACATTTGATAAATCGCAGTTTTCAAAACAAACATCTGTAATATCAATATTGCTAAAGTCTGTATTAGTGAATTTACAATTCTTTATCACTGCATCATACAATCGCACTCTATCTACAGATTCATTTTCGAAAGTGGAGTCTAGAATTTCACACACTTCTAATGTTGGATCTTCTTCATAAAAAATATCTTGAAAATTCTTTGAAGATAACTCTGGTGAAATTTTTGGTCTATCAATTTTCATCGTATATCAATCCTCTTCTATTTGATATATTTGTGTAATTTGAGTCCATTGTCTGTAAAGAACATTAGTTCTTATTATACAAAAATCTAAGTTCTTTTGTGAAGAGCATTTTAGCTACATTTTTCTTATTCAATAATAGCAGTGTTATTGTTTCTTAAGAAATAACGTCAAAACAAATACGAGAACGGCTAATATAGTCGCTACAAGGAAAGCATTTTGTATTTCTAAAATATTCGCCTCTTGTAATGTCTCCGCTTTTAGTAATCTTCCAATTAGCTTACGTAAGATCTAATTACATCTCCTTATTTTCTTGAAAATCAACTTCTATAATGATTTTGAAAAAGAAAAAGGGGGGATTTTCCATGAAGCGATTTGTATTAGCAGCCATTACAGTCTCTGTAATATTTTTAATTGCTGCCTGTTCTGTGACGACAAATACAACAAATGATCATAAAAATATGAATGATAAAAAAACACTACAGACTGAAACAGCTACAACACCATTGAAGGTTGAAAAAGGACCAGAAGTTACTTTAATAGCGAAAGAAGAAAAGCAAAAATTAAGTAACGGTGTTATTGTTCCAGTCTGGACATTTAATGGCTCATCTCCTGGTCCAGAAATTCGGGTGAAAAAAGGTGAAAAGGTGAAAGTGACATTAAAAAATGAATTATCTGCACCAGTATCTATTCATTGGCATGGATATCCTGTCCCAAATAACATGGATGGAATTCCGGGCGTGACACAAGATGCAGTTGAACCCGGAAAAAGTTTCACTTACGAATTTGAAGCGAACGTACCAGGAACGTACTGGTATCACTCGCATCAAGATTCTGTAAATCAATTAGATAGAGGTTTGTATGGAGCGCTCATTGTAGAAGATACAAAGGAAAAATATGATAAAGATTACACATTAATGTTGGATGAATGGGTTACAGATAAAGAAGAAATGAATAAGCAGTTAAAAGAAATGACAAAAGGGCAAATAGGTAATAAATCTAAAGGTAATGAAAATACGAAAAAGAATGACGATAAGAACGGCATGGATCATTCCGGTATGGACATGGGCAGTGATCAAAAAGACTCTGGCAATATGACAGGAATGGACCATGGAAATATGAAGATGGAAGGTCATGATATGAGTATGTACGATTTATTCACAATCAATGGAAAAAGCGGTGATTTAGTAGCGCCATTAAAAGTGAATAAGGGAGATAACGTTCGTCTTAGACTCGTCAATGCTGGTTATCTATCACATGATATACATGTTCATGGCCATGATATAAAAGTAATTGCGACAGATGGTCAACCAATAAACGATCCAAAAGTTATAAAGGATAAAGTAATTTCAATCGCACCGGGTGAACGTTATGATATTGAATTTACTGCTAATAATCCTGGGAAATGGTATGTTGAAGACCATTCAAAAAATAAAGGTGCAAAAGGAATGAAAGCTGTTATTGAGTATGATGGCAGCAAAGAGATGAAAGATAAAGCAGACGAAAAAGAAAAATTACCGAAAGTAGATATAATGAAATATGGTACTAAAAAATTAGGTAGTTTCACATTAAATCAAGAGTATACTGCCACATATAATATGGACTTAAATACGCAAATGAATGGAAATGAAATGGTATATACAATTAACGGAAAGGTATTTCCGGATATTGACCCAATTCAAGTGAAAAAGGGTGATTTAGTAAAAGTGAAGTTGGTAAATCGTTCTAAAATGGATGATCACCCAATGCATTTACACGGACACTTTTTCCAGGTGTTGAGTAAAGATGGAAAACCGATAGAAGGTTCTCCAATTGTAAAAGATACATTGAACTTAAAACCGGGTGAAGAATATGAAGTAGCCTTTGTAGCAGACAATCCGGGTAAGTGGATGTTCCATTGTCACGATTTACACCATGCTTCAGCAGGGATGGTAACGGAAGTGAACTATACAGATTATAAATCTGACTATGTTCCAAACCAAAACATTCCTAATAAGCCAGAATAATAGGAAGCAGTTATCCTTTGGATAGCTGCTTATTCATTTTTGTTGCAAGTACTAATGTATGTGTTGATCATGCCCGGATGAAGGTGAGGGAGTATGATCTGGGAATGTCGCGAATACGGCAACGATAATTACTACACTAATTGAAAGTAATAACAAAAAACGCTGTTGAATAAAAGTAGAAAAGTTCTCCGATAACAATTGAATCACACAGGACATAGTAATCGTTATAGTAAGTAAAAGGCTAATGAACAATATATTATGAGCTTGTTGAGCGTTTAACATTTCTGTAATCATTGCTCCCATCATACTTGCCATTAATCCAGAGAACATTCCTTCTAAAGCAGTATATAGGTGAAAACGTAGACCGATTAAGAAACCGATAAAACCACTAATTAAAATAGCAAGCAAAGTAGAATATAGTAATTCCCCCTTAAAGAGAATGCCTAAGTAAAAACCAATACTTAAACCGATACTCATACTAAAAGACATAATAAATACCATATACTCCATTAGGGTACCCTTACGTTTAGAAATATAGGATGCAATAAGAATTGAGGTACAGCAAAGTGTTAAGGTAGTTAACGTATAAGCAAACATTATGATACCTCCTTGTCCTATCGTTCATTTCATCATATGTGTACTTATGATAATTTATATCTGCATATTATCTGCACAATTTCATAGATGTAAGCAAAGGAACGCTTGATTTGTTAGGGCGTCTTTTTTAATTATAAGCATGTGAAAGAAATTGTTATATTATGAGTTTCTATTGTGAAGCCATAAAGAATAAGCGTATAATATTATAGGTCTCCCATTTGCGAGACAAACCGCGAATGATAAATAAGATTGTTGTTTTATCATCGCTTCTAAACATATAGACAATGAAAGTAACACTGGAATACAGATAGGGAGTTATAAAATGAAATTAATTATTGCCGAGAAACCAGATCAAGGGTTGGCTCTTGTTTCACAGTTTAAATATCGCCGGAAAGATGGATATTTAGAGGTAGAAGCGAATGAGTTATTTCCAAATGGAGCGTACTGTACATGGGCAATTGGTCATTTGACGCAGTTATGTAATCCAGAGCATTATCACGCAGAGTGGAAAAAATGGTCACTTAATACATTACCGATGATTCCAGAACGTTTTCAATTTGAAGTAACAAAGTCAAAGTATAAGCAATTTAACGTTGTGAAACAGCTGTTACATAATCCACAGGTAACAGAAATCATTCACGCAGGAGATGCTGGTCGTGAAGGGGAACTGATCGTACGAAATATTATTAATCTTTGTAACGTGCAAAAGCCGATGAAACGTCTATGGATTTCATCTTTAACGAAGCAAGCTATTTACCAAGGATTTAAAAATCTACTTGATGAATCAGATACAATTAATACGTATTACGAAGCATACACAAGATCTTGCGCTGACTGGGTTGTTGGTATGAATGCATCACGTGTCTTTAGTATTTTGTTAAAGAAAAAAGGAATGAATGATGTATTTTCTGCTGGTCGTGTCCAAACACCAACGTTAGCATTGATTGTAAAGCGAGAGAAAGAAATTGAAAACTTTAAGTCAGAGCCTTTCTGGGAAGTGTTTGCAACCTTTAATATAGAAGGAAAGAAATATGACGGAAAATGGGAAAAGGATAATGAATCCCGCTTAAAAGATCCTGATATGGCGAATAAAATTGCGGCATTTTGCCAAGGGAAACCGGCTGTTGTGAAGGAAATGAAAACGGAGCGTAAAGAGTTTCAGCCGCCGCTTTTATTTAACTTATCATCACTGCAAGCAACGGCAAATAAAGCCTTTAAGTTTTCACCGAAAAAGACGCTTGATATAACGCAAGCACTATATCAAAAAGGGATTGTTTCTTATCCACGTTCAGATTCTAACTATGTTACACAAGGAGAAGCAGCGACGTTCCCTGATATTTTACAGAAGTTAAGTCAGTTTGATGAATATAAAGGCTTATTACCGGCTCCGGTTGAATCCATTATGAATAACAAGCGTTATGTAAATGAAAAGAAAGTAACAGATCACTACGCAATTATTCCGACAGAGCAAGTTACAAACCCAAGCAGACTATCAGGTGATGAAAAGAAAATATACGATATGATCGTAAGAAGGCTTATTGCAGCTCATTATGAAGTTGCAATCTTTGACTATACAACGATTGTAACGCTTGTAGATGAACGTGCTGAATTCATTTCAAAAGGAAAACAGCAAATTCAAGAAGGTTGGCGTAAAGTTATTTTCCAAGACGATAAAGATGACGAAACCATTCTTCCAATTGTAGCTGAAGGCGAAGAAGGAAAAGTTGTAAAGGTGAAAGTGAAAGAAGGAAAAACACAGCCACCGAAGCGCTATACAGAAGGACAACTTATTACGTTAATGAAAACAGCTGGTAAGTATTTAGAGAATGAAGAGCTGGAGAAAGTATTAAAGAAAACAGAAGGTTTAGGTACGGAAGCGACTCGCGCAGGTATTATTACGATGCTGAAAGACCGTAAGTATATAGATGTAAAGAAAAACCAAGTGTATGCGACTGATAAAGGAAAAGTATTAATTACCGCAATTGGTGATAAAATACTAGCTTCACCGGAAATGACTGCGAAATGGGAACAACGTCTTGCGGAAATTGGTGAAGGTACAGCTTCACCAGCTACATTTATGGAACAGACGAAAAAGCTATCAGCTAAAATTATTGAAGACGCAGTGGAAATGTCTGAGAAGTGGGATTTCACGGGACTACATGTTGAATCGATTGAACGGAAAGGATCGAAATTTACAACGGGTAAAAAGGTTGGTAGCTGTAAAAAATGTGATGGTGATGTAATTGATAAGTCAACGTTTTACGGTTGTTCTAACTATAATACAACGCAATGTGATTTCACCATTTCAAAGAAGATATTAAGTAAAACAATTTCGCAAAAGAATATGACAAAGCTCTTAAAAGGTGAAAAGACTGATTTAATTAAAGGCTTTAAAAAGGGCGAGAAAACGTTTGATGCGAAATTAGAGTGGAAAGATAATAAGATTAATTTTGTATTTGAGAATTAATTTGTTAAAAGAGCATGACTGAACTGCACCCCAATTGTTAGACACAGTCTAACAATTGGAGGTGCAGTTTTTCTATGGCTAAATTTACAGCTGATGAAAAAATACAAATCGTTCTACGTTATTTGAACGGAAATGAAAGTTATCGAGAAATGGGTAGATCGCTCGGTATAAGTGACACAATCATTTTGAATTGGGTAAACCAATATAAACAGAATGGTCTGGAAGCTTTTCTAAAACGATGTACAAATTACACACAACAATTTAAACTAGACGTACTAAACTTTATGATTGAAAACGGTATGTCCTTATTTGAGACGGCAGCTATCTTTAATATTCCTGCCCCTTCAACGATTTCTGTTTGGAAAAAACAGCTCGAAACACAAGGAATTGATGCCCTTCAATCTAAGAAAAAGGGGCGTCCATCCATGAAAAAAGATTCAAATAAACAATTAAAACAACCTTTAGCTGAAGGGTCAGTCGAAGTACTTGAAGCACGCATTAAACAGCTTGAGATGGAAAATGAGTACTTAAAAAAGTTAAATGCCTTAGTTCAAAACAAGGAAAAATCACAAAACAAGACAAAGCGCAAGTAGTCTATGAATTAAGGCATAAATATTCGGTCAAGGCACTCGTGGAGCTAGCTACTATTCCTCGAAGCACGTATTATGATTTAGTAAAGAAAATGAATCGTCCAGATGTAGATGCCGATTTGAAAGCTGAGATTA